>JBDTFL010000790.1:0-10267 GCA_039937955.1 Polyangiaceae bacterium
GATCCTTTTTCGGCGTCTCGAGAGCTTTTGAATCGGCGCCGGCGAGCTCGGCGGCACCGCACAACAATGCGGCCTCGGTCACGAGCGAGCGCGCTGCAACGAGACGCGCGGCTTCACGCTGTGCGTCGGTCGCGCCACTCGTCGCGGGGATCAATGCATCACGTGCGACGGCGAGCTTCTTCTCGAGCGCGTCGGCCCCGCGATCCCAATCAAGGCGCGCTTTTTGGTAACGTGCGGCATCCTCTTCCGCGTTGGCGAGTGCTTTTTTTGCCTCGTTTTCGCGTTGCGTGGCTTTGGCCAAACGCGCGAGCACGAACGCGTTTTGATAGCTGGCTTCGGCGCGCTCGGCGTAGATCTCGGCGGTCGCGTTGTCGCCGGCGTCGAATGCGGCGCGTGACTTTTGGCGTTCACTTTCGGCGATCGCGTACATCTGCGGCGCGAGCTCGGCGCCTTCGCGTGACGCCGGTGCGTTGCGAATTTTTTCGACGTCTTGCATGGCTGGCACGTTGAGCGCGCTGCCGCCACATCCGACTGCGAAGGTCGATCCGAGAAGAGCAGCTACGAGGCCAACGTGGAGACGGGCGCGATTCATTTCGTGCCGCCATCGCCACGCGGCGCGGTTCTTATCGCGTTCGACGGTTTCAGCACGCCGCCGTCTGCGTTGGTGCTGCGCAGGCTCGCTCCGCCGTCCGAATTTTTCGCGACACCCGACGTGCGTTGCGGCGCCGCATTTTCTTCGCGCTCCGCGGCTTCGATTTCGGCTTTCAAACGGCCGGTTCGCGCGATCGCCTCTTCGAGGAGCGCCCGCTCGCGTTCGACATGCGCTCCCGCATCGTTGGCCGCGCTGCGAAGCAAACCGGCTTGCGCTTCAGCATCTGCGGTGCGTGCAAGATCACGCGCGAGCTCCACCCAACGGCGCGCGAGCCCTTCGGTTTCACGCGCCCGTGTGTCGTCACCGGCCTGTCGCATGCGCAATGCTCGCTCCAGCGCCTTGCGCGCCTGTGCGACGGCATCTGCGGTGAGCGTTTTGTGTGCGGCGTCGTGATCGAGCTCGCTCACCATCCGTTCGGTCGCCGTGCGGTCGTCTTCCGTGGCCGCGGAAATCGCCGGCGAAATCAACGCGACCAGCAGGATGGCAGCCGCGCATCCCAAGCTCACCCGCAAAATCCAGCCGAACGCCGTGTGCCTCGTCATCCTCACGGGCGGCAGCATGTCCGCTCTCAGCCAGTTGCGTCAATTCGAAAGACTCACCCCTCGCTAAGATGGAAAACCGGCCTATTGCGGGGAAGCGTGGTAAATTCAGCGATCGATGGCCGCAAGTGCCGCACAGCAAGGTGGGGGACAATCCGGGGGAGTCGAAGGGCTCAGCGGATCGAACAACGCCTTCGGAAAATACCAGCTGTTCGCGAGCCTCGGTCGCGGCGGCATGGCGGACGTTTTTCTCGCGGTCGCACGCGGGCCGATGGGCTTCAACAAGCTCGCGGTCATCAAGCGTTTGCGTGCGCAATTGGCCGACGATCCGTCGTTCCGCACGATGTTCCTCGACGAGGCGCGGCTCGCAGCACGCCTCAATCACCCGAACGTCGTCCACACGTACGAGGTCGGTGAGCAAGACAGCGTCTACTTCATCGCCATGGAATATTTGGAGGGCCAAGCGCTCAACAAAGTCATTTCCGAGGCGGTCAAAACCAACAAAGTCTTCGACGAGGTCGTGTGCGCACGCATCATCAGCGACGCGCTCTCGGGTCTTCATCACGCGCACGACTTGAAGGACTACGACGGTCGTCCGCTGCAGATTATCCATCGAGATATTTCTCCGCACAACGTCTTCGTCACTTATGGCGGCGTCACCAAGCTCGTCGATTTCGGAATCGCGAAAGCCGCGCTTTCGTCGACTGAAACCGAGGTCGGCGTTCTCAAAGGCAAGGTCGCCTATATGTCGCCGGAGCAGGCAATGGCCGGCCCGATCGATCAGCGATCCGACTTGTTCGCGATGGGCATCGTTCTTTGGGAATTGCTCACACGTCAACGATTGATGACCGGAGATTCGGCGGCAGCAACGCTGCATCGTTTGCTGAACGCATCGATCCCCACGGTGTCGAGCGTTCGCGCAGATGTCGATCCGGAGCTCGACGCGATCGTCGCGAAGGCGCTCGAGAAGGATCCGAAATACCGCTTCCAAAACGCGCTCGAGATGCGCGACGCTCTCGACACCTTCATCTCGTCGAGCGGCAAAGGTCCGCGCGTCGAGGACGTCGGTCACACCCTGAGCGCGATGTTCCAAAGCACGCGCGAAGAGGTGCAGAAGCAAGTGCAAGTGCACATGGAGAAGATCGCGAACCAGCCGCCGCCCGAAGAGGCGGTGATGGGCGCGGACTCGGTCAAACGATTTGCAGGGAGCGGGCTCGGCACCGGCGGAAGCCTGCCGCAGCTGATTGGCGTTTCAGGAAGTGGCAGCGGCATCGTTCCGAATTACGCGGCTGGGGCGTACACGGGGAGTGTCGGTCAAAGCATTCCGCCGCGCGCTGACGGAACGTCACCCGCCATCTCGCAGGCGCAGCAACAAGAGAAAAAGTCGAGCGCGGTGCTCATCATTATCGCCGTGATTTTGGCTGCGCTTCTCTTCGGCGTGATCGCGCTCGTGTTCATCGGCCTGAAGCATTCGCCGCCCGATCCCGCAGTGGCTGGTGGCGCCACCACCGGGAGCACTGGAAGCGGAGCTGCGCTCGGCGGCGCTCAACCGGGCCAACCAGGAACAACCGGTGGGTCGGGCGTCAACCAAGGAACGTCGATCGGTCTGCAAACGGGGAGCACCGCGTCGACCGGCGGCGTCATCGCGCCGACCGGCACCGACCAGACGAACAACGGCGGAGCGACGGCATCGAGCACCAACGGCATTCGTCATGGTGGCAGCGGCGGCACGCATTCGCAGCAGACGCGTACCCCTACGCCTCCGACGCCGCCGACTCCGCCGACTCCTGCTGCCGAGGACGGTTTCCTCACGCTCGACACGTATCCGTGGACCAAAGTCTCGGAGAACGGAAAGGTCCTCGGATCGACGCCTCTCGTGCACGTTGGGCTTTCGGCGGGCAGTCACACGCTCACGCTGGAGAATCCGGATCAAGGGATCAAACAGCAAACGACGTTGAACATCGAAGCCGGCAAGACCCTGAGCAAACGTCTGGGCCTGAAGTGAGGGTTTTGGGTTAAGCTTGCGTGAGTGGTCTTTGGTTAACGTTTTCTTGAAGGTTGGGGCATCAATGGCAAATCCGAAAACGCTCCGTAGAGCGGCATTGGTGCTGGGGCTCGCGGGCATGACCGCGCTCGGCGCCGAGGTGATCGCAGCGTGCGGAAGCACCGCGCAAACGAACGCACCCGACACCGGCGCACCGGTGCACATTGGCGTCGTCATCGCGTTGTCGGGTGACCTCAAAGGTACGGGCGTCTCGCTGCAAAATGCGGCGCTCGTCGCCGAGCAGCAGCTCAATGCATACGGCGGAATTTTGGGGCGTCCCGTCGTCTTCGACGTGAAGGACGACCAGACCGACCAAGGCACGATCCTGCAGGGTGTCGTAAGCGATCTGCTCAATCAGCACGTGTCGGCGATGCTCGGCCCGATCGGCAGCACGCAGGTCAACGTCGCGCAGAAGCTCACGTACGCCGCGAAGACGATCGAGATCACGGCCACGGCAACCTCGCCGATTTTGTCGGACGCGCAGCCGCCGACCGATCGTTATCTTTTCCGAACCGTTCCCAACGACACGCTGCAGGCCAAGGCGCTGGCGATTTTTGCGTTCTCCGGTCCAAGCCTGTTTGCGGATGGCGGCACGGCGGTCGTCGATTCCGGAAGCCCAGCCGACGCAGGAGATGCCGGCGCTCCGGTCATCACCGGCAACGGCTGTCACAAGATGGCGATCGTCTACAACAACGACGACTACGGGGTTCCGTTCGAGGCGGCGCTCAAACAGAATTTCGAAGATCCCTCGCGCGCAGGTCCTGGCGCGGTCGTCGTCGAGCAACCGATTCCGACGGACAAGCAGTCGAGCTACGCCGCGCAGATCAACGCGATTCAAACGGCGAATCCGGACTGCCTCGCGATGATCGTTTACGACCCGGCAGCAGACGAGCTCCTCCGCGAAATTCGCGCGGCGCAATCCAGCGGCGGTATCTCGCCGAGCCTCACCATCTACGGCACGGACGGCAGCTTCACGAACGACTTCATCGTCAACGGCCAGACGCAAAAAGGCGTAGCGAGCTCACCCTCCGTTGCCGAAGGCGTCTACGGAACCAATCCGGATCCGAACCCGACGCAAATCGACGGCTACAACGATTTTTCGGATTTGTATCTCGCGCAATTCGCGCTGGATCCAGGCGCCACGAATCTTCCAGGGCAGGTCGCGAACTTCTACGACGCGGCGATTTTGGCTGCGTTGGCGATCGAGAAGGCTGGGACCACGTCCGATCCGGTGGCCATCCAAAAAGCGCTCTACTTGGTCGCCAAGGGCACCAATCAAACCGACACGAAGGTCGTCGGCCCCGGAAATATCGGCGACGCGCTCAACTACATTCACCAAGGAACCGACATCAACTACGAAGGCGCGTCTGGCTCTTGCGACTTCGACGAGAATGGCGACGTGCTCGGCGACTACATCATCTGGCAGGTCACGCACAATCCGGCATCGAGCCCGCCGATGTTCACGACGATCGGTAAAATTCGCGCGAGCAAGCTGGCACCGACGCAATGAGATCTCTCGACATGAAACCGTCACGCATCGCGCTCACGATGTTGTTCTTCGCAAGCATCGGCGTCGTATCGCTCGCAGCGTGCAGCCCGGGCACCGAGTCGCAGAAAGCCGGCGCGGTCAGCGTCACGTTCCCGTCCACCAAGGCCGCTATCGCCACCGACACCATCGAGCTCCGCGTCTTCGATGCGAACGCCCCCGGCAACGATTGCCTCACGCTCATTCAAACCGAAGAGAAAACGCAGCCTCTCCCCAAGCCCATTTACGACAGCGGAAAGGTCGACACCTGCGCCTTTTTCGCGAATCAGGTGAAGCCGTTCGACATGGGCTACGGAGCCCGTTCGTTCATCGTGGTCGGCCAACGCTCCAACGCAGATTTCGTGCTGGGATGCACCACCGCCGGCATCGGCGATGTCGCGAACAGCGTGAACGTCGAGCTCTCTCTGAACCTTTCGACGTTCGCTCCCACGACGCAGGTCCCTGACTCCGCCACATGCTCATCGCTCGGCGATCGCTGCACCAAAAACATCAAGTGCTATTGACCTGGACGCCGCGTAGCTCGGCTTGAGCCGTTTGGAAGTTTAGGGGACACTCTATCGGCGTGGGCCGCCTTCTCGTTCTTCGTATTCCGCCCCACGAGGCTCCAGGCAGGAGCGACGAGCACGCACGCGACTCGGGAATTTTGCCGGGATCGCCCGATCGCGACGAGGCGCACGAAGACGACAGCGAGCTCGTTCGACTTCTTCGCGCGCGGAGCCCGCACGCCGGGGATCTGCTGGTTGACCGTTGTCGGAAGCATGTCGAGCGCGTTCTTTATCGCGTGATGGGTCGCACCGATGCGTTGGCTGATCTCACGCAAGACGTATTTTTAGCGGTGTTCGAGGGGATCGATTCTCTCCGCGAGGACGCACGATTTCGAGGATGGCTCACGCAGGTCATCGTGTTCGTGGCGCGCGGCTCGATCCGAAAGCGCCGTCGGAAGTGGTGGCTCGTTTTCACCGACGTCGTGCCCGAGCAAAACGCCCGGCAAGTAGATTCCGAAACGAGCGAAGCGCTACGTGCGGTTTACGACGTGCTCGATCAGATGGATCCGGACGATCGCATCGCGTTTGCGCTTCGCAAAATCGACGGCATGGAGCTCACCGAGGTCGCTGCGGCGTGTGCGGTTTCGCTCGCGACCATCAAGCGTCGTTTGGTGCGCGCCGAGATCTCATTTCTCGCGCTCGCTGCCGATCGTGACGCGCTCGCGCCGTGGCTCGAAAAGGGGGCGTCGTGAAAACGTCTCTCGAAAATCTCGCCGCCAAGGTCACGCAAGAACAAGACGTGCTCCTCGACGCGCGCACGAAGGACGAGCACGTGAGCGACCTCGCGAAGGTGCGTTTGCGCGCAGCTCCGAAATCGGAACGACGCCCGAACGCGCGATCGAAGACGCTTTCGAAGATGACGGCGTACGCTGCTTTGGCGGCTGCGGTGCTTCTTGTCGTTGCTGCGTCGCTCTTTCACGCGAAGAACAAACCGCTCGCGTTTCGGGTTGGCGACGCGGACGGTGACGTCGGTGGCTTCGTGCGCGCACCGGCTGATTTACCGGTCGATTTACGTTTTTCGGACGCGAGCAACATCACGCTCGAGGCGAGCGGGCGAGCACGCGTAGTCGACGTCGACGCGAACGGCGCGCGCGTGGTCTTGGAGTCCGGCGTAGCGCACGTCGCGATCACGCATCGCGACGCCTCGCGCTGGCACATCATCGCGGGTCCTTTCGACGTCGTCGTCACGGGAACGCAATTCGACGTCGCGTGGGAGCCGACCACCGAGCAATTTTCCGTGCACATGAAGCAAGGCACCGTGCATGTTTTGGGGACCTTGCTCGGCGAAGGTCACGCGCTCTCGACCGGCGAAGAGCTCGACGTGAACGTTCCTGGCGGCGTCGTTCATCAAAGCGACACACGTGCGCCGGCGAGCCCGACAAGCCTTGATTTGCCCGTTTCGGATATGGCGCACCTCGCGCAAGACGGCGCGGACGATCACGCGCAATCTCGGGCGGACGCAGGATCGATCGAAGCGGCTCCGCTCGCGTCGACGATTGCGCCGGCATCGAGCTCGGCGGCCGGCTCGTTACACGCCGCGGCGGTTAGCCCAGCGTGGGCGCAGCTCGCACGACGCGGAAAATACGAGCTCGCGATCGATGCCGCAGAAGCCGCGGGTTTCGATCAGGCGTGCGACGGCGCAAAAGTATCCGACGTCCTCGCGTTGGGCGACGCCGCACGTTTCACCGGGAAAAATGCGGAGGCGCGCGAGGCTTACACCGCCGTGCGCGCTCGCTCACCGAAGGATCCTGCGGCTGCTGAAGCTGCGTTCGATCTCGGACGCATCGCGTTCGATCGCGATCAAGATTACGGCGCCGCAGCAAAATGGTTCGACAGCTACGGGCGCGAGCTTCCGAACGGCCCGCTCGCGCGCGAGGCCGCAGGTCGACTCATCGAAGCCCGACAGAAATACGGCGACCACGCGGATCTCGAGTCCGCGGCTCAAAGTTATCTCACAAAATATCCGGACGGCCCGCATGCGGATTTGGCCCGGAGCATCGTGAATCCGTGAAACGGATCGCGCCCGCGATTCTCGGAATCAGCCTCGTCGTCGGAGCAGCGCAGAACGCTCACGCGAAAGATCCGCTGCGCATCGCGGTCGCGACCACGCTGCATCGTGAAGCCCTCGGCGTTCGCCTCGGCGCGGAGATCGCCGAGCTCGGCTACGCGGCCGTCCCCATCTCGTCCGACGACACGCACGACGGTGCGGTGCTCGCGTCGTCTCTCCAAAAAAATGATGCCGTGGCCGCGCTCGTTCTCGACGACGAAGGTGACGGACTGATCGCCTGCGTCGTCGAGCGTGCGGGAATGCATCGCACGTGTCGCCAGGTGGCCGCGCGTGATGAGCCGCGCGACGACGGATTGATCGCCACGCGCTCGGTCGAATTACTGCGCGCGCTCCTTCTCGAAAATGAAGGCGCGAGCGGGAAGGGCGCTCCCATACAAATCGATTCAGGCTTGAAAACAAGCACATTGGAGACGCCTCCACAAAATCCGCCCGCTGCCGCACCGGCGCCGCACGTTCGCAAATCGATCGTCGCAGCGCGCCTTGGCGGAGGAATATTCGCGACCAGCGGAACGCCCGCCGAGGTCATCGCCGGCGTGGGTCTCGAGTGGCTCGCGCTCACCCACGGCGCGCTGTCTCTCGACGCGAGTCTTCCGGTGACCGGCGCAACCATCAATCGCGACGCTGGAACGGCTACCGTGCGCGTGAGCACGCTCACGCTCCACGCCGACGCACGCATGCACGTTCGACGCTTCGAAGGGGAGCTCGGCGCGGGCGCGGGCGCATTGTGGCTCCAGGCCAATGGCATCATTGCTCCATCCGCCGGATCGCCGACGAATCAAGGCGTCGATGCCTCGCTCTTCGATCCGTTCGTCGCGCTTCATGCAGCAGGTGTTTTCTTTTTTGATCGCGCGATCGCTCTGCGACTCGACGTCATCGGTGCGTACGGATTGAATCGCGCGGTCATTCGCTTCGTCTCGGAGGACGTCGCGGAGGTCGGACGACCGATGCTGACGTCCACGCTCTCACTCGCGATCGCATGGCCGTGAAATGAAAATGAGCGCGGCACGACCATGAGAGAAACGAAATGCGCGACGAGCTGTTTGAAAGAGGCACGGACACTTGAAAAGCGAAAGGTGGTCCTCATGCTCTCTCGCGTGCGCAGCCGTGCTTCGATTTTGGCTGTTTTTGGCTTCGGATCGATTTCACTTTTGTCGAGCGCATGCACGGAGACGGACATCGATCCGATCGTCGCAGCTCCAAAGCCACTCGCGACGAGCGCGCCACTTTCGCAGAGCGGCCCGATGGACGTTCTCTTCGTCATCGACGATTCGTCGTCTATGGCAGACAAGCAGCAATATCTCGGTGAGGCCGCCGCTTCGTTTTTGAATCGCCTGGCGAGCCCGTCGTGCGTGGACACGAATCACAACGTCGTCGGAACATCGACCGACGGCGTGTGCGCGACCGGCGCGCTGGCTTACGTTCCCGTCACGGACATTCACGTCGGCATCGTCTCGACGTCGCTCGGCCTCGGCGCGCCCGACGACTCCTCACAGTGCGCGAATCTTCATGCGCATCTCGTTTCGGGAATCGTCACAGGCAAGCAGCCGACCCTCGATCCGAAGACGCAGGTTTTTTCTTGGACCAAAGGATCGCAAGATGTCGCGCAGCTCGCGAAGGACGTGAGCGCGTCGGTGATCGGAATGGGCGAGTCCGGCTGCGGAATCGAAATGCAGCTCGAGAGTTGGTACCGATTTCTCGTCCAACCCGACCCGTACCAAAAGCTCGCGTGGGCCGCTGGCGCACAGGAGAGCGTCGTGTACCAAGGCATCGACGACGACCTGCTCGCCCAACGAAAGGCGTTTTTACGGCCAAATTCCACGGTCGCCGTCGTGATGCTCACCGACGAAAATGATTCGAGCATCGATCCGCTCGCGCTTTCGGGGACGGCTTGGAATCTTCTGTCGGAGACGTTCGTCCCGCCGAATCCGACGTCGGCTTGCGCGACCGACCCCACTTCAATCGCGTGCACGTCATGTGCGTTCGTGGACTCGTCGAGCGATGCGAATTGTGCGCAGGCGCCGACCCCCTCCGCAACGGACGCGCTCAACACGCGATTTTTTCATGCGAAGCAGCGCTTCGGAGTCGACCCGCAGTATCCGGTTTCGCGTTACGCGAATGGGTTGTCGAGCCCACGCGTTCCCGATCGCGCACACGAGCATTTGAGCTTCCCGCTCACCGGTGAGCTTGGTTACGTCGGTGAGCCTGATTGCGACAATCCGCTCTTCGCCGCCGAACTGCCGGCGAATTCGAGCGAGGACATTTGCAACTTGCCGCGCGGAAGTCGAGGCGCGAGTCAGATTTTCTTCACGGTGATCGCGGGCGTGCCACATCAATTGCTCCAGCAAGATCCGCTCGACGCGAACAGCCCACTGAAATCGAATTTGTCGGCGGCCGACTATCGAACGCTGCTCGGAGACGATCCGCTCGCGTATCGTTTCGACGGCGTCGACGCGCACATGCTCGAGTCGATGTCACCGCGTGCGGGAATTTCAGCGGGCGATCCGATCGTGCTCGGCGACTGGAACACGAAAGGCCTGCAGATCGAGCACGCGTGCACATTTTTGCTGCCGGAGCCGATCGACCAAGGCAATCCGGCGTTCGCAGGCGAGTGCACCTCGAGCTCCGCGGACGATACCGAAAACGACGCGGCGGGTAATCCGAACTGTGCGCAGGACGGATCGCAAAGAGAGCTCTACGCGTCTGCAACGCCGGCGGTCCGTGAGCTTTCGGTCGCGCGTGCGCTCGGCAATCAAGCGGTGGTGTCGTCCATTTGTCCGATCCATTTTCAGATCGATGGCGCGGACGCAGGCACGACCACGTCGCCGGCGATCTCGAACACGACGCAGGATCCGCTGTTCGGTTACGAGCCCGCG
>JBDTFL010000791.1:0-6163 GCA_039937955.1 Polyangiaceae bacterium
GACGAGGTCAAAGGCGCGAACGTCTTGGTGGCGATTTTTTCGGAGCGTGAATCGTACGCGGCCGGATTGCTCGAGCTGAACGGCATCACACGGCTCGACGTCGTTTCGTACATCTCCCACGGCGTCAGCAAAGTCGAAGGTGGCGAGCTCGAGCGCGCTGGCGGCGGTGACGGCACCGAAGCCACCGGCGAAGGCGACAGCCAAAAAGATCCGCTCAAGGCCTTCTGCGTGAATCTGAACGAGCAGGCGAAAGAGAAAAAGATCGACGTGCTCGTCGGCCGCGAAAAAGAAGTGTCGCGCGTCGTTCAGATTTTGGCGCGTCGCAAAAAGAACAATCCGCTTTTGGTCGGTGATGCGGGCGTCGGCAAGACGGCCATCGTCGAAGGGATCGCCCGCAAAATCGTGGCGAACGAAGTCCCGAAAAGCTTGCAGAGCGCAACCATCTACTCGCTCGACATGGGGTCGCTCGTGGCCGGCACGCGTTACCGCGGCGACTTCGAAGAGCGCATCAAAGCGGTGTTGAAAGCGCTCGAAAAGATCGAGGGCAGCATTTTGTTCATCGACGAGATTCACACCATCGTCGGCGCGGGCGCCACCAGCGGCGGCAGCATGGATGCATCGAACCTCTTGAAACCGGCTCTCTCATCGGGCCGTTTGCGTTGCATCGGCTCGACTACGTTCGAAGAATTCCGCCAGCACTTCGAAAAAGATCGCGCGCTCGCGCGCCGGTTCCAGCGCGTCGAGGTCAACGAGCCGAGCGTCGAGGACACCGTTCTGATTTTGCAGGGCTTGCAGCCGCAATACGAAGCGTTCCACAACGTGACGTACACCGAAGAGGCCGTACGTGCGTGCGCCGAGCTCGCGTCACGCCACTTGCACGACAAGAAGCTACCGGACAAGGCCATCGATTTGCTCGACGAATCCGGTGCGAACGTGAAGCTCGCGTTCAGCGACAACGCGCCCAGCGATAAGGCGGACGGCGAGAACGCGAACGAAGGAGCCGTCGCGCAGAAGCCGGTCGTCGATGTCGGCGACGTCGAGACCGTGCTCTCGCGTATGGCGCAAATTCCGCCGCGCATGGTGAAATCGGACGACCGCGAGAAGCTCAAATCGCTCGAAGAGGATCTGCGCAGCGTCATTTACGGACAAGAAAACGCCATCGAGCAGCTCTCGAGCGCCATC
The DNA here is from genome assembly GCA_039937955.1 of Polyangiaceae bacterium. Taxonomy (GTDB): domain Bacteria; phylum Myxococcota_A; class Polyangia; order Polyangiales; family Polyangiaceae; genus JAICXU01. The sequence goes on from JBDTFL010000791.1 coordinate 1,183, forward strand.
AAGCTTTCACGCGCGGGTCTGCGCAGCGGTGAGAAACCGATCGGATCGTTCTTGCTCACCGGTCCCACCGGCGTCGGCAAAACCGAGATGGCCAAACAGCTCGCCAAAACGCTCGGCATCAATTTCGTTCGATTCGACATGAGCGAGTATATGGAGCGGCACACCGTTTCGCGATTGATTGGCGCGCCTCCGGGTTACGTCGGTTTCGATCAAGGCGGTCTGCTCACGGACGCGGTCGCGAAAACCCCGCACTCGGTATTGCTCCTCGACGAAATCGAAAAAGCGCATCCCGACGTTTTCAACGTCCTTCTGCAAGTCATGGATCACGGCAAATTGACGGACAACAACGGCAAAGCGAGCGATTTCCGCCACGTCATTTTGCTGATGACTAGCAACGTCGGCGCGCGCGACATGCAAAGACGCCAAGTCGGTTTTAACGCGGGCATGAGTCACGGCGATGCCGAACGCGAATACAAGCGGATGTTCAGCCCAGAATTCCGAAACCGGCTCGACGCGAAGATCGATTTCAATCCGCTCTCACCAGCGGTCATGAAGAAGGTCGTCGACAAATTCCTGCGCGAGCTCGAGCTGCAGCTCCTCGAGAAGCAGGTGCTTCTCCTCGCATCTGACCCCGCGCGCGAATTGCTCGGCGAGCTTGGCTACGACGCAGACAACGGCGCGCGTCCACTCGCGCGCGTCATTCAAGATCTCCTCAAACGCCCAATCAGCGAGGAGCTCTTGTTCGGCGCGCTCGAAAAAGGTGGCAGCGTGAACCTCGGAGCGGAAGACGGTAAAATCGTCCTCAAATACAGCGCGGCTCCGGCTGCACCGAAGGCACCGCCGCCGAAGTTACTCAACTAACTCGTCTCGCGACGTTGACGCCGCAAACCACCTGTCCGCGGACACCCCAAAAGTGTCCACGACAACGCTCCGGCGGCGATGCACGTGGTGTGCGTCCTTATGGCCGAAGAAAAAATTGATTGGCTTGCCAATCAATTTTGGCCGCGATTTGGCGGGCGGTGCTTTCGACGCCGCGCTCGTTTTGCGCGAGATCGCGGGCGACCAACAATGGACGTCTCGGCACGCCGCGTGCTCTTCAGCGCGCCATGCACCACCTTCCATTTACTTTCAAACGCGCCCACCACGCGACGCTGAAATTGCTCCGTCCGCTCGCGGCCCGAAATGGCCTTACGCCCGCGCGATTCGATTTGCTGTACGTGCTCTACATGAGAGGCGGCGCGGCCGAGCCGTACCAATTCCGTATCGCAGAGGTGCTCGGTCTCTGCCGCTCGACGATCTGCAAGATGGTCAGCGCAATGGAGAAGGCGGGCCTCGTCCAGAGAAAGCGCGAGATCATTTTTGATAAACGTCGTCGTCGCGTGCGGCTCACGCGTTACGGTAGCCGCTGCGTCCATCAGATAATGAAGGCGCTTCGCCGCCGTGAGATCGAGAAGCCGCTGCTTCAATCGGTGACGTTCTACCAATGCGATACACGCAATAAGCGTTTGGATTTCACTCGCGAGCTGGGCAATCACGTGAGACGCATTTTGATCCGCCTGCGCGATGGCGCTCAGACTCACCTATACCCAACGCCCTCACAATTTCGAAAGGCGAAGCGACAAGCTCCGCCTGAGCGCAACTTCCGCGAACAATCGCTTGAGTGGTTTCTACTGAATGGATTTTTTGCAGCTGAACGCGCGATCAGTTAGTGTCCGGAAATGCGCTTCTTCCCGGTGGTGAATCCGCCAAATCCGTGGGCCGATTCGAAGATCGATTATGACGACGGCGAGGCTCCTCACCAGAGTCTCCAAGTCTTCGAAGATCACACGCGCGGAATTTTGTCGAAGAACGACAGCCCGGATTTAGGCTTTAATTGGAGCGTAAATCCGTATCGCGGCTGCTTTCATGCGTGCGCGTATTGCTACGCGCGACCGGGTCACGAGTATTTGAGCTTTGGGGCGGGGACGGATTTCGATCGAAAGATCGTGGTCAAGCCGCACGCCCCGGCGCTCCTTCGCGAGGCCTTCGAGAAGAAGTCCTGGAAGGGGGAGCTCGTTCTATTCAGTGGAGTGACGGATTGCTACCAGCCCCTCGAGGCCTCCATGCATCTGACCCGAGGGTGTTTGGAAGTATGTGCAGAATACAAGAATCCGGTTGCAATCATAACCAAGTCACCTCTCGTCGAGCGCGACGCGGACTTACTGGTCGAGCTCTCATCACGCGCGCGTTTGCACGTCGTCATCTCCATTCCATTTTGGGACGCCGAGAAGGCGCGCGCGGTCGAGCCGTTCGTGGCAACGCCACAACGTCGTATGCAGACAGTGAAGAAACTGGCGGCGCGCGGACTGCGGGTCGGAGTGAACGTGGCACCCGTGATTCCCGGTTTGGGTGACGAAGAAATAGGAGACGTGCTCAAAGCCGCGAAAGATGCGGGTGCTACCGATGCGGCGATGGTCATGCTGCGCTTGCCGGGGCCGGTAAAAGAAATCTTCGAGCAACGGATTCGCGCTGCCCTCCCCTTACGCGCAGAAAAGATTCTCAATCGCATTCGCGACGTGCGCGGCGGAAAAATGAACGATCCACGTTTCGGCTCGCGCATGAAGGGTGAGGGCGTTTATGCGGAGGCGGTGCAAGCACTCTTTCAGCAGACCGCCGCCAAGCTCGGCTTGAATTCGCAACGATGGGAACAAACCGCCGGCACCTTCGAGCGACCCGCCACACCCAAAGGCAATGATCGCGACGGCCAGCTCGCGCTTTTTCGCTGATCGCGCTGTCTGAACGCTTTACCGTGACTGCTCCGAAATGCGGAGCCCACGAAAGCTTGTCCCGTTGGTATTGCTCGTGGCGCTGATGCCCACGGCAGCTCCGCGCGCATTGGCTGACGATTCCGCTGCGCACGCGAATCCGGCGAAAATCATGCTGAATCACGCGGAAGACGTCGTCGACTACGACATTCACGCGGAGCTCGACCCAGTCGCACACTTGGTGCACGGCCGCGAGACGATCGTCTGGCGCAACGTGAGCAATGCGCCGGTACACGAAATTTGGCTGCATCTTTATCTGAACGCGTTCAAAAACGAGGACAGCCTTTTTTTGAGCGAGCCCGTCGGACGCTTTCGTGGCGGCGGCCACGTGCAAACGTGGGGAGCGATCGACGTCCAAAACTTCGAGCTCGTCGACACCAATGTCACGGACGGATCGAAGACGAATTTGTGGCCGCTGGCCGAGCTTCACCGCGAATCGAGCTCCGACGAAACCGACGTGCGTGTTCCCCTTCCGCACGATGTGGCACCCGGAGAATCAATCACCCTCGCATCCGAGTTCGAGGACAAGCTGCCATCGATTGTCGAGCGCACCGGCTTCGACGGATCGTTCCACATGGTCGCGCAGTGGTTCCCGAAGATCGCGAAGATCGAGCCGAACGGCACGTTCGCGCATTTTCCATTTCATCGGCTCGCAGAATTTTATTCCGACTTCGGCAGCTACGACGTGACGATCGACGTTCCCGAAAGCTTCGTGATCGGTGCAACCGGCCCGCTGCTCGATTCGAAGATCGAAAAAGGCCGACGCATCGAGCACCACGCACAGAACGACATCCACGATTTTGCGTGGACCGCCTGGGATCACTTCAAAACCACGACGACCGACATCGACGGCGTGCACGTTACCGCGCTTTTTCCGCCTGATTTCGACGCGATCGCCGCGCGCGAGATCGCGACGATGCAATTCGCCATTCCACATTTCAAGGAGCTCTACGGACCGTATCCGTACTCGGTGCTCACGCTCGTGCATCCGCCGACCAGCGCCGGTGAAGCAGGCGGAATGGAATATCCGACGCTGATCACGACCGGAGGCGAGCTCCTCATGCCGCGCGCGATCTTGCAGCCCGAGCTCGTGACCGTTCACGAGTTCGGTCACCAATATTTTTATGGATTGCTCGCATCCAACGAAGAGCAGTTTCCATTTTTGGACGAGGGCGTGAATTCGTTCGCGGAACAAGAGTCGCTCGGCGTGTGGCGCGGCAGCGGATCCGGCGGAAGCTTTTTCGGCTTGAGCGTAAGTGATCTCGCCGCACACGCGATGAACGCGCGCTCGCAAGCAGCGGCAGTCGCGGACCCCGCGTACGCATTCCCGACCGGCGGCGCTTACGGATCACTCGTTTATTCACGCACCGCGACCATCCTCGAAACATTTCGGCGCGCGTACGGCGATGCGCCATTCATGCAGGCGCTCGGAAATTACACGCGCCGTTTTCGCTTTCGCCACCCCACGCCGGACGACTTCATCGGCTGCTTCCGCGAGACGCTAGGCGACGGCGCGGCGCGCGAGCTTCACGCTGCGCTCTTCGAACGAGGCGCAGTCGACTATGTGGCGCTCGACATCAACGCGCGCGAGGTGATGAGCTCCGGCGGCATGTTCGACTTCGACGGCAAACGCGAAACCGTCACGCGCGCATCACGCGGCGGCTACGAAGGATCGGTCCTCGTCGAACGGCGCGGCCCGCTGCATCTCCCAGTAGACATCGATCTCGTCTTTGAAAGCGGCGCACGCGAACGTCGACATTGGGACGGTTACGGCGCCACGACACGCATTTTCTACAAAGGAAGCGACCCGCTCCGCTACGCATTGGTTGACCCCGACGATCGCATTTTGCTCGACGAAAATAGGGCAAATAACCGCATCGCGGTCGGAGGTGACGCCAGCATCGTACAGCTCGTGCCCGCTGCTCCGCGCGCCCTCGAGCGTCTTTCGTATTGGGCGTCGGTGGTTTTGCAGGTGCTCGCTCCATGAGCGCGGACCTTTCAGTCATGCGCGCTCGTCATCATCCGCGCGCCATTTTTTTCGCGTGGGCGTGGACCGCATTGTGTGGGCTCGCGATGGCTTGGCCAGCAGCGCTCTCGGTGAGTCGCGAATTTCGCGCGAGCCCCGACACCGACGCACCGCTCTTCAAACCGGGATCGCTCGACCTGCTCGATTATTT
>JBDTFL010000792.1:0-2686 GCA_039937955.1 Polyangiaceae bacterium
GCTGGCTTCCGGATGCGCATTCGCATCTTCAACGCCGAGCGCTACGAGCTCTTTCAAAATATCCGCACGGCGCGTGGCCGATACGAGAAGCCACGTTTGGCAATCGTGTGTGCTGTCGGGTGCCGATTCTTCTGCGCTACAAACGTCGAGCACGCGTTCTTCTGCGGCGAGCGCGTCGGCGGAGCGACCTTCGTCGATCAGCGCGCGCGCATAGACGTGATCGAGAATCGCGACATGACGAACCGCAGTGGGGCTCGACTCGACCACGCGAACCGCGAGGCCGGGCGAACGCGCGTCGAGGTACGCCTGCGCCAAATCACGGCGCGCGTGTGCGTCTTCTGGATGCGCGGCCACGTCACCTTCCAGCTTGCGAACTGCTTCGGTCTGCTCGGTGGGCGCGAGGCCAAGCCCGAGAACCGGATGCTCGCGCTCGACGCCGCTCGCGAGCCACAAGAAACCCACCGCGGTGAGAATTCCTGCGCTGTACGCCCGAAGCACGGAGACTTTCATGAACCCACTCTCCACGTGAAAGGCACTTCAACAGACCGAGCTAGGCAGGCGACAGATAAGAGACGAGTGACGCGCCGAAACGTTCTGTCAGGCGCCGGAAAAAGAGCATGACACGGCGTACTCGGCCTGACAGCCGCCGTTTGCGAAAGTTCCCGTTTTTTTCAGGTCGTTTTTTTCGACCCGCAAGGCCGCGTTCGCTTGGGAAAATTCAGCGGTGCGAGGTAGGTCCAAGTGCGCACCCCTACTTGGCAAATGCGTGTGCGAGCTCGTTCATGACGAAGTCGCCGACCTCGCGGGTGCCGAGATCGCCGCCGACATCGCGCGTGCATTTTTTCTCGCGGATGGCCTGCGCGACGATTTTTTCGAGGCGTGCTTCTTCGTCTTTGTGGCCAAGGTGGGTGAGCAACATGCCGACCGTGAGCGTTGCGGCGAGCGGGTTCGCGATGTTTTTTCCGGCGAGCGGCGGCGCGGATCCATGAACGGGCTCGAACATGCCGACGCGTGAAAGATCGGACGCGTAGATGTTCGCGCTCGCCGCCATTCCCAAACCGCCCTGCAGACCGGCACCGAGATCCGTGATGATGTCGCCGAACAAGTTGCAGGTTACAACTACCTCGAACGGGCGAGGATCTTGGATCATGTAGAGGCAGAGCGCGTCGACATAGACGTGCTTGGCGTCGATGCCGGGATAACGCTTCGCCACTTCGAAGAAGCAGCGATACCAAAGCTCGTGCGCGTGCTTCATGGCGTTCGATTTGTCGGCCATGTGCACGGTTTTTTTGCCGTTCAGCTTGGCGTACTCGAAGCCGGCGACGATCAAACGCTCGACACCTTTGCGAGTATTGAGATCTTCGTTGATGGCGATCTCATCAGGAGTACCGCGTTTGAATTGGCCACCCATACCAACGTAGATGCCCTCGGTGTTCTCGCGGAAGATCGTGATGTTCACGTCTTTGGCGGTGAAGCCTTTGAGCGGCACCAAACGGTCGTCGAGCGCTTTGACGGGACGCACGTTCGCGAACAAATCCAGCCCAAATCGCAGGCCAAACAGAATGTCGCGTGCGTGCTCCAAACCCGGAACGCGCGGATCACCGAGCGCACCGAGCAGCACGGCGCGCGCTTCGTTCTTAATCCGCTCCGAGATTTCTTTCGGGAAGGTCGTGCCGTCTTTCAAATAGCGATCTGCGCAGAGGTCCAAATCCCATAGATCGAGATTCAAACCTCGTTTCTCGCGATAAAATTCGAGAATGCGGCGCGCCTGCGCAACGACCTCCGGACCGATGCCATCCCCCGGAATCAGCGCGACGAGCTGAGATGCGCTCATCCCAGCAATTTCGCGGTCGGAACAAACTCCATTTTATGAGCCTGCGCGACCGGCTCGCACGTGACGTGACCTTGGTACGTGTTGATGCCCTTCTCGAGCGCCTTGTCTTTTTTGGCAGCGGCAACGAGACCGTGCTCCGCGATTTTCACCGCATAGCTCATCGTCGTGTTGGTGAGTGCCCACGTGCTCGTTTGCGAAACCGCGCCCGGCATGTTCGGAACGCAGTAGTGGACGACGCCCGAAACTTCGTACGTCGGTTGGTCGTGGTTGGTCGGCCGGCAGGTGGCGATGCATCCGCCTTGATCGACAGCGACGTCGACGACGACCGATCCTTTTTCCATCTTTCCGATGAGCTCTTCGCTGACCAATTTCGGTGCGACGGCTCCGGTGACGAGAACGGCGCCGATCACCAAATCGGCTCGTTTTACCGCTTCTTCGATGTTCACGGGGTTCGAGTAGAGCGTTTCGACTGCGCCGCCGAACACGTCTTCCAAGTACGCCATCGTCTCGGCGCGAACGTCCAGCACGGTGACTTGTGCGCCCATGCCGATTGCGATCGTGGCCGAGCTGCGACCGACGACGCCGCCGCCCAAAATCACGACGCGACCGCGACGCGTTCCGGGAACGCCGCCGAGCAAAACGCCTTTGCCGCCGCGCTCTTTTTCGAGGCACGTGGCGCCGACTTGCACCGCCATGCGTCCCGCGACCTCGCTCATCGGGCGAAGAAGAGGAAGTGATCCGTCGGCCAATTCGATCGTCTCGTAGGCAACGCCGGCGACTCCGCTCTCTGCCAATTTCTTGGTGAGCTCGAGCTCAGCGGCCAAATGGAGATACGTGTAGAGTACAAGATTG
>JBDTFL010000793.1:0-3476 GCA_039937955.1 Polyangiaceae bacterium
ATTTGGGCACCCACAAATCGCTAGGGTAAAGATTTGGCGCAGCGGAAGCCAATTCCGTAGCTGCGCTTGGTCGGCGTGTCTTTGTAACGGAACGTGGGCTCGACCCATGACGGATACCCGCCGTTCCACGCGCCACCGCGAATGACTTTTTCGGTGCCGGCCGCGGGACCTTTCGGGTCGACCTCGGCGTCGGCGGTGTACGGCGCGTAATAATCCGAGACCCACTCCCAAACATTGCCCACGACGTCTTGCACGCCGTACCGAGATTTTCCCTTCGGAAACGATCCGACCGGCGCGGTGTTCGGAAAGCCGTCGTCGCCTTGGTACATGGCGGTCTCTTCTTCGTTGTGCTTGTTGCCCCACGCGACGCATTCTTTTCCGCAGGCGTTCAAGTAGCCGCTGGTTGGTGCCTCGTCGCCCCACGGATATTTTCGGCCGTCGGGTCCGCGTGCGGCGAATTCCCATTCCGCCTCGGTGGGCAAGCGAGCGCCGGTTTGGGATTTACAAAACTCGTCCGCCATCTGCCACGTCACGCAGTTGATGGGATGGTCGCCTTTGTCCGAGAAATTTTTTACGTTGCAGAGCGGGTCGAAGGCCTTGCGATCGCTCGCCGAGATCCCTTCCCAGTCGTTCGTGTCACCGGCGCGCCGGCATCCGCCACCGTCGCTGCATGCGACGTACTTCTTGGTCGTGACCTCGAATTCGTCCATGCAATACGGCGCAACGGTGACGTTGTGCGCAGGGCGCTCGAATTGCGGATCAGTCGGGTCGTCCGAGCCCATGAAAAATTTGCCGCCAGGAATTTTGATCATGCCGGCAGGGCACGTGGATTCGGCGACGACGACGGCCGAAGCCGATGGAGCAGCGGATGCCATCGCCGATGCGCTGGCGATGGTTGCGGATCCGGTCGGTGCGGTGGTTGACGAGTGATGCGAGGCGAGAAAAAAAGCGGTTCCGACGCCAACGAAGACGACAGCTGCAGCGACACCCAAGCCAATTGCAGCTACGGGCGATTTGTGTGCAGTCTGCATGGATTGCGGACCGGTTGCGATTCCGGGCGCCGTGCCGCCGGTCGGTGATGCGCTGACGAACGGCGCGACCACGCCTGGTGCGGTTTGCGAAACGACTCCGCTGCCGGTAACGCGCGAAAACTCACGCGACGCGGGGCCAACGCGATTGCCGATCGACCGAATGGGCTCGAAGCCAATTGCTTCGCGGAGCGAGTTCCAAAATTCGCCGGCGCTTTGGTAACGATCGACGGCCTTGACGGCGAGTGCCTTCAAAAAAACAGCTTCGACGGCGTCGGTGGTCACGGCACCGAGCGCGCGAGGCGTTGGTCTGCGTTGAACGTCGGCAGCGGCGTAAGCGACCTGCATGAAGGTTTCGCCGGACAACGCTTCTTGGCCGGTGAGCAATTCGACGAGCACGAGCGCGAACGCGAAGACGTCGGTCCAAGGTCCGGTGGATCCGTGCGTGCGCGTGAATTGCTCGGGCGCGCCGTACGCAGGCGTGAACGAAGTGACTTGCCCGCTCGTTTCGTTGAAGTTGCCGCCGTCTTTGTGCGCGTCGCCGACGACCTTGGCGATGCCGAAATCCAGCACTTTTACCGAGCATTCAGGGCTGCGCGGATCGCCGATGAGAAAAATATTTCCTGGCTTGATGTCGCGGTGAGCCACGCGCTGACGATGCGCGACCTCGAGTGCGTCCGCGGCCGGCTGCAAGAGATGAACGGCCTCTTCGATGGAGCGCGGCGGGTAGCCCTCTTTTTTCTCACGCGCGATCGTGGCCTCGAGCGTCTCGCCTTCGAGCCACTCCAACACCATGTACGGAACGCGTTGGCCGCGGTTGGTTGTCAGAAGGCCGACGTCGCGGGCCTGGCAAATCGCCGCCGTTCGCTCCGACAAATCCGCGAGCAGCGCGCCCTCTTTGATGAAGCCGTCGAGGAGGCGCTGATGCTCTTCTTCGCCGAAGCCGGCCAGCGCTTTGAATACCTTGATCGCGACGGGACGCTTCCAGATCAGGTGCGTCGCGCGATACACGATGCCATAACCGCCCATACCTGCGATGTCGTTGATCTCGTATTTTTCAGCGAGCGTGGTTCCAACGAGCTCGAGGGGATCGGTTTTGGCCATTACGGGCGTCTTAAAACTTTCGCGTCGGATAATAACACAGCGGAATTTTCAGGCAGAGTTCGCTGCCGGCCTTTGTGCCAACTCGGCGAGTTTCTCCTAAGCTAGGAATTGCGGCACGAAATGGGTTTCGATTTTCTCCTGAACGGCGTGAAGGTTTATGTTGAGGGCGAGTCGCCGACGACGACCCTCCTGCAATACCTACGCGCCCAGGGCATGACGGGTTCCAAAGAAGGTTGCGCCGAGGGCGACTGCGGCGCCTGTACCGCGCTTTTCGTGGAAAAAGACGCACACGGGCGGCTCACGTATCGCGCCATCAATTCGTGTATCGCGCTCTTGCCCATGGTCGCGGGCCGCGAGGTCGTGACCGTCGAAGGGGTCGGCGCACACGGCGAGCATCCGGTTCAGGCAGCGATGGTGAAGCACTACGGATCGCAATGCGGGTACTGCACGCCCGGCTTCATCTGCTCGATGTTCGAGGGATATTATCGGGGCAATCTCGATCCTTCACATGTGAACGATCAGCTCTCCGGAAACTTGTGTCGTTGCACGGGGTATCGCCCCATTCGTGAAGCGATGCTCGAGGCGCTCGAGACGCGCAATCAAAGCAGCGCCGACGACGATCTGTTTCAGCTGCGGCTCGGTCGCGACCTGCCAGCATCTGCGCCGCTCGAGTACCACGCACACGGAAAAACTTTTTTGCGTCCTACGACGTTTCGTCAGCTGCTCGAGCTCCGCGCGACGCATCCGGAGGCAGCGCTCATCGCCGGCGCCACGGAGATCGGCGTCGAGATCAACAAGAAGCGATCGCCATACCCGTTTCTGATTTCGACCGAAGGCGTCCACGAGCTGGCGCTCATCGAAGAGCAAGAGAGCACGTGGCGCATCGGAGGCGCGGCGACGCTCACCGCCATCGAGGAGAAGATCGGAGCTGAATTCCCGATACTTCAGAAGATGCTCACGGTGTTTGCATCGCGACAAATTCGCAGTCGCGCGACGCTCGCCGGAAATCTCGTGACGGCATCTCCCATCGGCGACACCGCGCCCGTCCTGCTCGCGCTGGACGCCAGCATCGAGCTCGAGTCGCTCGCCCGTGGCGCGCGCATCGTTCCGCTCTCGGAATTTTTCCTCGCGTATCGCAAGACCGCTCTCCTGCCCGACGAGGTGGTGCGCGCCATTTTGCTGCCGCGCGAAGCGAGCAAGAAAGGATCTGCAACCAAACGGTTGCGTGATTCTTACAAGGTCTCCAAGCGGCGCGAGCTCGACATCAGCATCGTGGCGGCGGCGTTTGCAATTGACTTGGACGAGCACGACGTCGTTCGGTCGGCGCGGCTCGCATACGGCGGC
>JBDTFL010000794.1:0-2795 GCA_039937955.1 Polyangiaceae bacterium
TCGCCGCGGCCTCGAAGACGAAGAAGAATATCTCGCCGAATATCTCGAATCGCTTCCGCGAATCGAACCCGTCGAAATTCTCGTCGTTGCGACCAAGCTCGATCGCCTCGCGCGCAACGAGCAAAAACCCGCGCTCGACAAGTTCGAGAAAAGATTGCGCACGTCGGGATTGAAGAGCTTGGAAGGTCGCGTCCTCGGCTCGAGCGCAACGACAGGTGAGGGGCGCGAACAGATTTGGCGAAAAATTGAAGCACTGGCGGTGAAAGCCGCGCCAGCGGAAGCCACGGCGGAGATTTAGATTCGCCTCCACTCCCCATTGCCGATGTTCGTCACGACGTCGCTTCTCGCGGCGCTCGCTTGCAGTCGTGTGGCTGCTCCGCCGCCGCCTGCCATTACGAGAATTGCGAAAGCGGTTCCACCGCCGGCGACCGCGGTCGTTACAGCCGACGCCGGTATGCCGGCAATTCCAATGGCGTACGAGCCGCCGCTCTACGCGATTCCGATCGCAAAAATAGACGAAGCGGTAGAGCAAGCGATCGCCGAAGCAAAAATTCCTGGATGCGTCGTTGCGATCGGTCGCCGCGATTCGGTGCTCGTCGAGAAAGCGTACGGCGACCGGCAAATTCAGCCATTTCGTGAGCCGATGACGGTCGACACCTTGTTCGACCTTGCATCGATCACGAAGCCGATGGCGACGGCCGCGAGCTTGATGGTGCTCGTCGACCGCGGTTTGGTTTCGCTCGACGACCTCGCTTCGAAATTCGTTCCAGAGCTCAAGAATTTTGGCAAGGCCGACATCACGATTCGCCAGATCATGACGCACACCGCCGGCCTTAGAGCCGACACGCCGCTCGACGACGCGAAGCTTGGACGCGCCGAGATGGTGCGCCGCGCGATCGCTGCGCCGCTTCGTGCGAAGCCGGGCGAACGCGTTTTGTATTCCGACGTCGGATATCTGCTCATTCAAGAGATCGTCGAACGAGTGAGCAAGACGTCGCTCGATCGATTCGCGCACGATTTTTTGTATGCGCCGCTCGCGATGAACGAGACGATGTTCAATCCGCCCGCGGAATTTCGCGTTCGAGCGGCGACCACCGAGTCACGCGATGGCGCTTGGATTCGCGGGGTGGTGCACGACCCACGCGCGTACTATTCAGGAGGCGTCGCCGGACACGCCGGACTTTTTTCGACCGCGCACGACGTCGGGCGATTCGCGCGCGCGATGTTGCACGGAGGCGAGCTAGACGGCGCTCGTGTTTTGACTCCGCACGCCGTCGACACTTTTTTTGCGCCGAATGATTTGCCGGGAGCCATCCGCGCGACGGGCTGGGACATTCAAAGCGCGTTCTCGTCGAATCGCGGAACGATGCTGTCGCGTCGTGCGGTCGGTCATGGTGGTTACACGGGCACGTCGATCTGGATCGATCCTCAATACGATTTATTCGTCATCGTGCTTTCGAATCGCGTGCATCCGGACGGGAAGGGCGCCGTGAATGCGCTCGCCGCGAAGATCGCCGACATTGCAGTGAGCGCCATACCGAGCGCGAAACCCACTATTTTAAAGGCAGTCTGTGACAAGGAAGACGTTCTTACGGGCATCGACGTTCTCGAGCGCGGCAAGTTCGACGAGCTGCGCGGAGCTCACGTTGCGCTGCTCACCAACCAAACCGGACGCGACAAGAGCGGCACGCGCACCATCGATCTTTTGCGAGCTGCCGACGACATCGATCTCGTTTCGATCTGGACGCCGGAGCATGGAGTCGAAGGCGCGGTCGACGACAAAGTCGCCGACAGCGTCGACGAAGCGACGGGCGTGCCGGTGTACAGCTTGTACGGGGCGCGACTTTCACCGAACGACGACATGCTGAATGGCATCGATACCGTCGTCGTCGATCTGCAGGACGCAGGCACGCGTTTTTTTACTTACGCGTCCACCATGCACCGCGCGATGAAGGTCGTTGCTCCACGCGGAATTCACTTCATGATTTTGGATCGCCCCAATCCGATCGACGGCGTGACGATCGGCGGGCCCGTCTCGTCGCACGCGTTCGCGTCGTTCGTGAATCACCTCGACTTGCCGGTGCGTCATGGTCTCACGCTCGGTGAGCTCGCCGAGCTGGCCAATTCCGACGAGCATTTGGGCGCGCGTTTGGAGGTCGTGCGAATGATCGGCTACCGCCGCACCGCCTCGTACGACGACACGAATCTGGCCTGGGTGAACCCTTCGCCGAATTTGCGAAGCGTCACGGAGGCGCTTCTTTACCCCGGGATTGGGCTCCTTGAAGGCGGAAATATTTCGGTCGGTCGCGGAACCGAAACGCCTTTTGAAATCGTGGGCGCGCCGTGGGTCGACGCGAAAGCGCTCGCGCATGCGCTCGGAAACGACGCATTGCTCGGCGCTTCATTTTCGGCCATCGACTTCACTCCGACCAGCAGCTCGTTCGCGAACGAAGTTTGCCACGGTGTGAAAATTACGGTGACCGATCGCGGCCATGTCGATCCGATTCGAATCGGAGTGGCCATCGCGCGTGAGCTGCAGCTCGCGTCACCGACGACTTGGAAGCTCGACGGCATCGCAAGCAGCCTGGCGAACGCAAAAACACTGGACGCGATTCGTGCCGGAAAAAACGTGAACGACATTCAAGCAACGTGGTCGAACGACCTCGCCGCGTTTCGCGCCAAGCGGGAAAAATACCTACTTTACGCGGCGGGCCCGTGTCCGTAGCCAGCGTTCAAGCAAGCCGGTCGTCGGCGAGGGTCAGTAGAGCCTTCGCCTCGAATTTGTAGAGCGGCGT
>JBDTFL010000795.1:0-5264 GCA_039937955.1 Polyangiaceae bacterium
ACCCAGATCGATTTTGGCGAGGTCGGACAGAACTCTTCGCAGACGATACACGGCGTCTGCATGCTCCACGGCAGGCAGCGTCCGTGATCGTAAAACGCCGTTCCGATTTTCACCGGCGCGACGTCGATGCCGAGCTTTTCCTTTTCGGTAATTTTTTGGATGGCGCCAGTCGGACAAACCTGGCCGCACAAAACACACGAGTGCTCGCAATAACCGATGCGCGCGATCAAGATTGGCGTCCAAAGGCCTTCGATTCCCGATTCGAAGAGCGACGGATGAAGCGCGTTGTTCGGGCACACTTTCATGCATTCCGCACATCGAATGCAGCGCTCCAAAAATGCGCGCTCTTCGACGGCACCCGGCGGGCGAATCACCTTCGATCCGTAGTTCACGTCGAGCGAGTCGGCGATGCGTGCGGCAGGGATGAACATCGCGCCCGCGCCGATCGATGCGAGCGCCGTGCGACGTTGCGTGTCGGGACGCGTGACAGCGCTTTGGCGATTCGGCAAAAAGCGGAACTTGATGACGTCCTCAGGGCATGACGATTCGCAGTTCATGCACATGTGACATTCGTCTTGTCGCCATTTCACGCCGCCCTGCGGTGAGTCGGCGCCTTGGCAATTGACGAGGCACAAGTTGCAGTCGGTGCATTTTGCGTGATCTTTCTCCATTCCGAAGAGCGCAAAACGCGAGAAAACACCGAGAAAAGCGCCGAGCGGACAGAGCACGCGGCACCAGAATCGCGGGATGAAACGATTCGCGAAGAGGACTGCGATGAGCAGAAAAACGATGAACCACGTTTGGTGGAAATAGAATTGATGCGACTGCCACACGGTGTTCGCGAGAAAATCTTGTGACTTGTCGGACACGGCTTGCGCGGTGCGTGAGTGCACGTCGTCCATCGCAGTGAGTCCGCGACCGGTCATGTACTGAGCAGCGGGGATGACTCCCATGCCGATCGAGCGAACTGCGATGCAGATCGGATCGAAGAGACCACCGATGGCGCTTCCGCAAACGCCCGCGACGAGGAACGCGTAGAGCAAATAATATTTTGCGCGCTGATACGTGTGCGTCTTGTTCGCTTCGACGCGATGACCCCCACGCCCTTTCGGTGACGGTAAAATCCACGCGAAGAAATGATGGAGCGTGCCGAACGGGCAGATCCAGCCGCAAAACACGCGTCCGACGACGAGCGTGAGACCGAGCAGACCGACTGACCAAAGAAGGCCGCGATACACGGTGTGCGTCGAGAGCAACGTCATCGCGCCGACGAACGGGTCGGCGAGCAAGAACGCTTCGACCGGGAGTGGTAATCGAACTGGCGTGTCGGCGCGCGCCGCGAAGCTCCCGCGGAAACCGGTTTGAAACAGAAAATACATGAACAGGCCGAAGAAGAAGACCTGCGAAAAACGCCGCACCCAAACCAGGACCTTGATCACACGACGCGCGGGAATGCCGGATCCCGGAAGCTTCGGATCGATCTTCTCTTTCTTCTTCGGCGCGACGAAGCTCTTCGAATCGGAAATCGCGGCCGCAACATTTGCTGCGGGCGCCGCGGCACTCGTCGCTTGCTGATTTAGAAGCGGAAGAAGCTTTTTACCTGCCGCTTTTGCCGGTTTTTTGGCTGCGCTTTGGGTTCCTAGATCATCTGACGAATCGAGCGCGGGAACCGGACCGCGCGCTCCGGTGACCCACGGAATCGGCTGCGGATAGTCGCTCTCGCCGTGCGAATGAACAGCATGGTGGTCGAGCGAGACGCCGCCGTGATGCCCCCCACCATGATTGTGCTCTGCGTTCTGCGTCACTTCTAAACTTCCTTCACGCGCAGATTTTCCCAGAACATCGTTCCGATGCCGCGCTCGTGCGCCATCTTCAAGTACGGAATGTTGTCGCGATGCTGACCAATGAGCTGACACGCCCATGCGTCGGCCGCGACTTGATCGATCGACGCGATGACGGTGTTCATCTCGCGCGTGTCGTCGATGTTGCCACCTTGCGGACCGTTGCGCACGAGCACACGAACCGCATCGATCACGGTCAGCGTCGGCCTCATGAAGGTCGCCAAGTCGGCGATCGAAAGATCGATGGACTGATGAAGACGATTGCGACGCCCGCCGAGCACGCCGTACCAATTTTTCATGGCGGCCGTAAATTTAGCCAGATTGTGGTGTTTGGCGACCGGACAGTTGATGACTTTGTCGGCGTCCACAAGCGTCGTGAAGACCGGCCACTCGTCGAGCACGTCGCCTTTGAGGCGCATCGTTCGATAACGATGCTCGGCTGGCAAAATCACATCAGCTCCGAGTGAATAGGCTTTGCGCCAAATGCCCGAGCGCTGAAAACAGCGATTCGGATCGTTGCAGCTGCCGTCAGCGACGACGACTTTTTTCGCGCCGGCGTCGAACGCGAGCTTGATGACTGCACCGACCACGTCCGGATTCGTATTCGCGGCATGCACCGGCAAGCGATCCCAACCGATGTTCGGTTTGATGACGACAACGTCTCCGCGCGAGATGAACTTCGCCATGCCGCCGAGCGCGTCCACTGCATTTTTTACGAGGATTTCGGGGGTGAGCGGCGCTTCGTCGGATCCGATCACGCGCTGCGGAGATCGTGCGATCGCCAGCTCCGCGAACGTTTTGTCTTTTCCGGCATCGCCCATCCGATAGTCGCGAACTTGCCGCGCGCCGACCGCGTTTTCCTGACCGAAGCCGCCGTGATCCCACGCTGCGCGACCGATCAAACCGCCCGCCAACAGAACCCCCGCCGCCGAGCCTGCACGCACGATCATCTCGCGACGCGTCGGCTTGTCCTGATCGTTGCCGAGAGCTTTCGGCGCCTCAGGCGTTTTCAGTTTGGGGGTCCAAAGCTTCACGCGTATTTCATAGCCTGTTTACCGAGGGATCGGCAACCTCACGGCTGATATAACTCCAAGCGTGACCGAGCCAAATCCTTACGCGCCGCCCGCCGTTTCGATGGACACGCGCCGGTCCGAGGCGCCGCTTCCGGATGGGGTGCGCAGATTTCGGCTGGATCCGGAGCGTTACGATCGCTTTCAGTGGCGCGTCGCCTTGCATTTCCTCTTTCCGGCGTTCGTTAGCATCGCACTTTTCGTCCTGCTCATGGCTGCGCTGACCACGCTACGTCCGCTCATCACTCTTTCTGTTTTGGCAATGGCGTGGCTCACGATCGCGCGTGTCGTGCGCATTCGCATGGCACGAAAACCGAATCTCGAGACCTACGAGCTGCTGGTGAGCGAGAACGCGGCACGACGAAATCTCGCCGGCCAGGTGAGCGCAGAGATTCTGCGACCCGAGCTCGCACACGCAATCGAGGTTCCGACGGGGTTGTGGCTGCTGTGCAAAACGCCGCCGCGCTCCCTCTTCGTCGCGAATGCGATCGACCACTACGACGTCGCGCGGACCATTTTTTCGAAATGGAAACCGATCGAAACGGTCGGCGCGTTCTCGCTTCTTGGTGTCGCCAGGCGTGAAGGAAAAAGACAGGGGCCGCGCGACGCTTTCGCCCTCGCCGACGCGTCGCTTCTGACCGAGCTTGCGATGCTGCAATCGCTTTCACAGACGCCCGGGCTCATGCAACCGCCGTCGCGCTTTGCACTTTATGCACGACTCCTCGTCGTTTGGTTCGCGCTCCTGTTCGTGTTCCTCGCCTTCTGGCAATTCTTGTCGCCGGGTGGTGCGCGATGAAAGTCGAGACCAAAAGGAACCCCGCCCGCGGGGCAAACTACACAGAGCTCGCGCCCGTCGAGATCTCGGCGAGCTCCCGCGTCTTCATTTTGACCGGCGCCGGAATTTCGGCGGAATCTGGAATCGCCACATTTCGCGATAAAAATGGGCTTTGGGAGATGCATGCAGTCGAAGACGTCGCATCGCCGCAAGGCTGGAGAAAGGACGCCGAGCTCGTTTGGAAATTCTATTCGGAGCGTCGCGCACAAGCTGAAACCTGCAAACCGAACGTCGCGCACATCGCGCTCGGCGAGCTCGAGAAAAAAATCGGCGACAAACTTTTTCTCTGCACCCAAAACGTCGACGGTCTTCACGAGCTCGGCGGATCGAAACGCGTCGTGCACATGCACGGCGAGCTCTTCAAGAGCCGCTGCGAAGACGCAAAGTGCAAAGTCGGAATTTCTCGCGAGGACCACGCGCTCTATCCAACGCTCGCGTCGATCGCGAAATGCGAATGTGGGTCTCGTCTGCGTCCCGACATTTGCTGGTTCGGCGAAATCCCGTTTTTCATGGACCGCATTTCGGACGCACTCGACGCATGCGATCTCTTCGTCACCGTCGGCAGCTCGGGCGCGGTTTATCCCGCGGCCGGATTCGTGCGCCACGTGAACGCAAAACGTCCGCGCGCAAAGTCGATCTACGTCGGACCGGAAGAACCCGACAACGCGGACGAGTTCGACGAATGCAGGCTAGGCAAAGCAAGCGCGGTTTTACCCGGTCTTTTCCGCGTTTTATGAATTCGTTGGCAAGCCAACCAATATTTCAGAGTCGTTGCTCGTACGTCTCGTGGGCGGCAACGGTGCGCTCCGGATGCGTTCCGATGTTGGCGGGCTCGCAGCCGCCGCCGATTCTCGGACCGAGGATCGTGAGTGACACCGCGCCGCTGCACACTTTGCCGCGCGCGCCGATCGACACGCTGGGCAGCTCGTCGAGCACCAAACCGTCTTTGTCGGTGTGCAGCTTGAGACCGGTGCCTTTCGCGTACGTTCCATTTTTTTTCGGATCGCGACCGTCGGGATAACGAACTTTTGCTTCGACCCGCACACCCACGCGCAACCCTTTTCCTCGATCGGGGAAGCGCACGTCTTTCGTCTTCAGGCTCGCGGCGATTGCAGCCGTAAGACGTTCCCATTCTTCGCGATTCGCGGTGGATTCGGAAACGCTCACCGAAATTTTTCCGTTCTTCTCGATCGCGACATCGAAGAACGCGATTCCTTCCGGCGGCGCTGATGGATCGCGCACGATCGCTTCGATCGCCTGCACGACGCCGCCCGCGCGACCAAAGCCATTTTGCACGTCGATCGCGTCGAGCCCTTCGGTCATCCCTGCCGTCGATTTCGGCCGCGGAAGATCGAGCTGACCGTGCGCAGCCATGTCTCGTCCCAAGCTCGCCGTTTTGTCGCCGAGCTTCAGATCGACATCGCGCGTCGACCGAAATGTCCACGTGCCGTCATCCGCTTCATTTTCATTTCCAGGGAGCGGACGCACCAGTGGCATCGAGGAATCGGTGGGCGGCGC
>JBDTFL010000796.1:0-3038 GCA_039937955.1 Polyangiaceae bacterium
GGGCATCGTTTTGGACACGACCGCGCGCGCTTGAATGCGTTCTTTGCGAATCTCGATTTGCTCGGGCGTGTCGAACATCACGCCGACCGGCGCGACTTTGTTGACCGAATCTGTCGGTGTTGCCGAATGACATGGGCGACAGCGCTGACCGATCACCAAGTCGACTTGCGAAAATGAAACGTGCGGACCGTTGGCCGCGACGATCATCGGCTTCTGTCCGGGTGGATGCAAAATCAAAACGAAGACGATGGCCGTGGCAACGAACCCCGTGCCGATCGCCCCCGGCAACCACAGCGGCGAGTCGTCGTAGCGAAGGTTCATGAAGTGACGAACGCCCGCACCACCGAGGATGATGATTCCCAAGATCACCCAATTGACCGAGCTGCCGTACGTGCTCGGAAAGTGATTGGAGATCATGATGAAGAGGAGCGGGAACGTCAGATAGTTGTTGTGGATCGACCTCTGCTTTGCGTACTGGCCGACCTTGGGATTTTGTTTTTCTCCGGCATTCGTCGCGCGGATCAATTCGCGCTGTGACGGCATGATGTGGAAGAAAACGTTGCCGCTCATCCAGGTGCCGATCATCGCACCGACATGGATGTACGCCGCGCGACCGCTCAGCAAATGCGTCGTGCCGTAAACCACGCCGCAAAGGATCCCAAACGTGAGCGCTTGCGCAAGCCACTGAATTTTCGCGATGGGCGTGCGCCAGAGAATTTCGTAACAGAGCCAGCCACCGAAAATGAATCCGGGGCCGATGAGCCCTGCTTCGAGCGGCGTGAGATTCGCGATCGCCGGATCGACGAGCATCCCCGCGCTCGAGTAGTAAACGAGGTGGAGCAAGAGCGCGCCGGTGAGCCACGTGATGTACGACTGCCACTTGAACCAATGGAGAATCGGCGGCATCTCTTTGGGCGCGAGATGCTTTTTTTCCATCTCGTAAAAGCCGCCCGAGTGGACCATCCAGATTTCGCCGATTGAATTTTCGTTCGCGCCCGGCTTCTTCTCGAGGTTGCGATCGATCCAATTGAAGAGCATCGAATTGCCGATCCACATGATGCCGGCGATGAAATGCGCCCAGCGCACGAGCAGCTCGAGCACTTCTTTGAGATTCGGATTCAAGCGAAAGGACGATAGCGAGAGTCGGTGGAAACGTCAGCTTTCGAGCGATTCGATGAGCATTTTGAGACCATCCTCGGCGCTGACCTTAGGCTCGTAACCGAGCTCGGTGCGTGCGCGCGAGATGTCTGCGTACGAATGGACGATGTCGCCGGCACGTGCGGGTTGATGCTCCGCCGAAAATTCGCGCGCCGTGATCTTTCCGATCGCTGCGCAAAGCTCGTTCAACGTCGTTCGTTTTCCGGCGCCCACATTGAAGACCTTTCCGGAGACGCCGCTCTTCGTTGCGGCGAGCATGTTCGCGTCGACGACGTTGGACACGTAGACGAAATCGCGAGATTGCTCACCGTCGCCATAAATAGTCGGTTTTTTCCCGGCCATTGCGCGCGTTGCAAAAATGCTGATGACGCCGGAGTACGGCGACGACGGATCCTGGCGTGGGCCGAACACGTTGAAGTAACGGAGCGCGACGGTTTCGACGCCGAACAATTCGCTCCACGTTGCGAGATAAAACTCACTCGACGCTTTTTCGACCCCGTAGGGCGACACCGGCTCGAGGCGCATCGATTCCGTTTTCGGCAACGTCGGCTCTTGTCCGTAAACGGCGGCCGACGACGCGAACACGACGCGTTTCACTTTTTGACGACGCGCTGCTTGGAGCACGTTCATCGTGCCTTGCACGTTCACGTCGTGTGTCTCTTGCGGATGCTCGACGGAGTACGGAACGCTGACGATCGCGGCTTCGTGAAAAATCACGTCGCACTCGGCGGCGTAAAAATCGAGCTGCGGCGCATCGCGTACATCGCCTTCGACGATGTCTATGGCTTTAACCAGAGGACCGAAGTCGAGATTGGAGCGCTTGCCGCTCGTGAGGTTGTCGTAGACGACGACCTGGTGTCCCTCAATCGACAGTCGCTCGACGAGATGCGATCCGATGAAGCCCGCACCGCCGGTCACGAGTGCGCGCATGGCGGCAAATTAGCATCTTTTTCGTACTGAACTGGAACTTACGGGCAGAAAATACGTATTGCGAGCACGCGTGATCAGCGCCAAGAATCTGAAGTGAGAAACGTGAAAAAATTCGGAGCTCCTTCACGGGTGATGACCGCAGCTGCATGCGTCGGAGTTTTTTCGGCGTCGGTCATCGCAGCGTGCGGCAGTGACGACTCGGCCATCTCTGCATTGCCCGGCCTCGACGGCGGCGGCGCAAACGAATCGTCAGCGAGTGACGGCGCATCATCCTCCGGCGACGGATCGTCGTCGATCGACGCCGGCCCCTGCGCGAGCTGTCCGACCGGTTACACATGCGGAACGTTCAACGGCATCGAGGCCTGTAAATCTCCCGCCGGCATTCCGCTCTTCGATCACGTGTTTCTGACGATGATGGAAAATCTTTCGTACTCGACGCTCGACGACGCCATCAATCAAGACGCGAGCGCAACCGCGAGCTTGCACGCAGCACGCGACAATTACGCCACCGGCGACGACTACCACGGCGCGCATTCCGGCGGAAAAGCCGTGCATCCGAGCTTGCCCAACTACATCTCGATCACGTCGGGTGATCCGCAAGGCGTGAGCTGCGATTGCCAGCCGCTTCCCGAAGCGGGCGCATGCGGAACATTTTCGTGCACGCTCCTGACCGGCAGCTGCGCGTGCAATCAAGCGGTGCCAAACATTGCCGATCAAATCGAGACGGCGAGCAAAACGTGGAAGGCGTACGGCGAGAACATGGGCACGCCGTGCAACTTGGCCGACGAAGGCGACTACGCCGTTCGCCACATCCCCTTCCTCTATTACGACGGCATTCGCGACGACGCGGTGCGCTGCACGAAACACGTCGTCGACTTCACGAATTTGGCGACCGACCTTTCTGGATCGGGGGCAGGAACGAGCGCTCCAAACTTCGTGTATGTTGCACC
>JBDTFL010000797.1:0-3829 GCA_039937955.1 Polyangiaceae bacterium
CACATCGGGCGCGGCAGCAGGAGCGGGAAGGCTCGCTGACGTTGCGGGTGGTGGAGACGCCGGCGGAGCTTCTGCACCACCGCACGCCGACACGATCGCGCACGCGATCAAAAACGAGACGCGACGCACGCTCACTCTTTTTTGCCGAGCGACTTCTGTGAATGCTCTTTGCCGTCGTGCTTCATGATCGTCGGCTTGCCTTCGACCACCGTCATGACGTTCACCGGGCGTTTCCAAACACGCACCAGACTGCGCATGACCTCTTTCGCGTAGTCGACGCGGAGGTCGAGCCCTTGGTGATCGTGCTTCAAAAGAAGCTCACCGCGATTTTCGAAGTTCGCGTCTTCCACGTAAATAAAAGGGTTATTTCCATTCGTGAGCTGGAAGAGGAGCTTCTCTTTGACCGCTTTGAACTCGCGCGTTTCGATCTCGTAGCGCTCATTTCTGTTGGACCACGAGAACGAAAATAATTTGTGGTCGCGACAAAAATCCGGCGTGAGAAATTCGTCGATGAACGTGACGTCGTTGTAGAGCGATCGCACCTCGAACACTTTTTCTTTGCCGAGGCCGAGACGATTGTTCCAATTCTTCTTCGTGGCGAGGTCGTCGCATTCTTCCCAGTCGCGACCAAACTGACCTTTGTCCCAACGCTCTTCGATGTGCCGAAACAATTCGACACCGAGCTTGTACGGATTGAGCTGACCCTTCGACGTCGCCAAAACTCCTGCGGCGTGATCGGCGTAATCGATGATCTCCGACGCATCCAAAATCTTCTCGGTCATGAGCCGTGAGTGCCAGTACGTGGCCCACCCTTCGTTCATGATTTTCGTCTGACGCTGCGGCACGAAGTAAAATGCCTCTTCGCGGATGACCTCGAGCACATCACGCTCCCAACGCTCGAGCGGCGCGTAATCCAGCAGAAATTGCAGGACATCGCGCTGCGGACGTTCCGGAAAGCGTTTCGTCTTTTCTTTTTCTGCCTCGATTTTTTGGCGCTGCTCTTCCAAGTACTCGGCCGGGTTGATGAAGTGCTCCATGTAATCCTTCGCCTTGAGGCGCGGGATTTCCTGGGTCGTCTCGACGGCATCCGGATCGGCCATTTTCTCGCGGCCTTTGAACGGGGAGTACGGATCGATCAAATTCTCCAGCGACAAACAGTGATCGATGAACTCTTCGATCTTGTTGATGCCTTGACGCGCGACGTGGCGACGAATGCGCGCGCCGTGGTTCGCCATCTTGTCGATCCAGCGGCGGTTCGGATCGTAGTCGGGGCGACGCGCAGCGGGATTCGTCGTCAATCCGCCGGTGTCGAGATCGGTCGAACGAAACGCGAAATTGTTTTTGAAAAAATCGACGTGCCCGCACACGTGCGCCATGACGAGCTTCTGATCGACGAGTGAATTTCCCTCGAGCAGATACGCGTACGAAGGATTGTTGTTGATGACCATCTCGTAAATTTTCGAGAGGCCGTATTCGTAGCTCTTGGCGAGGCGCTCGTACTCCATGCCGTAACGCCAATGCGGATAGCGGTTCGGAAAGCCTTCGTACGCCGCGATCTCGTTCATCTGATCGTAGGTCAGCATCTCGAAGACGATTGGAAAGAAATCCAATCCCTCTGCGGCTGCGATCTTCAGAATGCGATCTTGCTCGGCGCGGAGATAACCGGGGAGCGCGGTCTTCAGCGCGAACTCGCTCATGCGCTCATGTTAGCAGGCTCATTTCCCGCTAGAGCGAGGCTTTTATGCTCGCTTCGAGAATGGCGCACAATTCTTCGAGCTCGCTTTCGAGCATCGTGAGCGGCGGCG
Source organism: Polyangiaceae bacterium (assembly GCA_039937955.1). Taxonomy (GTDB): domain Bacteria; phylum Myxococcota_A; class Polyangia; order Polyangiales; family Polyangiaceae; genus JAICXU01. The sequence continues at coordinate 1,806 of JBDTFL010000797.1, forward strand.
TCATGTAGACGGTGCTTCCGAGCGGCCGCAAGTAGGCGCCACGTTTGATGGCTTCGTCGTAGACGCGCCAGCCGCGATCGTCCAAGTAGCTGCGTTCGTTGGTGGGCGTCAGATCCGCCGCGCCGATCATGCCGATGGTACGTACGCGCTCGACGCCGTCTTGTTTTGCGATGCGAGCAAACGCGCGCGCGACGATTTCGGATTTGGCGACGACGCCTTCGACGATCTTTTCGTCGCGAAAAATGGCGAGCACCTCCCGTGCGAGCGCGGCGCCGATCGGATTGCCGCAAAACGTGTGACCGTAGTGAAGCGCGTTGGCGCGACCTCCACGAAACGCCGAAAAAATGCGGTCGTTCGCGATCGTCGCGCCCATGGGCACGAGCGACGAAAAAACCTTTCCGAGGCACATGACGTCGGGAGAAATTCCTGCATGCTCGGTCGCCCACATCTTCGCGGTGCGCCCATAGCCAGAAAAGACTTCGTCGACGACCAAGAAAATATCGCACGCATCGCAAGCCGCGCGCAGGTCGCGCAAGTAGCGCGGGTCGTACGTGCGCATGCCGGCGACGCCTTGAATGATGGGCTCGACGATGACGGCTGCGATGGACTCTTTCTCGCGGTGGAGCAATTCGATCATCGCTTCGAACGCGCGGCCGTACGCGTTCTCTTCGGGGAAGGGGACCCGCAAACACTCGAGCGCGAGACCCGCAAATTTTCGGGTAAAAACATCGATGCCGCCGAGGCTCGCAGCACCGAGCGTGTCGCCGTGATACGCGCCGTCGATCGCGATGAAGCGGTTTTTTTTCGGTTGCCCCATTTGCGCCCATGCCTGCGACGTCATCCGAAGCGCGACCTCGATCGAGCCCGACCCATTATCCGTGTAAAATACATGCTTCAGGCCGGCTGGCGAAATCGCGACCAACTCTTGAGCGAGCAGAACGGCGTTCTCGTGCGTCACTCCAGCGAGCGAAACATGCGCGAGCTTCTGCGCTTGTTCGGCGATGGTGCGCACGAGCCTCGGATGTCCGTGTCCGAGTGAGGCGACGTACCAAGAGCTGTTACCGTCCAAATATTTAGTGCCGTTGTGATCTTCGAGGATCGATCCGCGAGCGCTTTTGATGACCAGCGGCGGGCGTTTCTCGATGTCTTCGATGGCGGCGTACGGATGCCAAACGTGTGCGTGATCGAGGCGAAGCAATTCTTCGCGGGAGTGTTCAGAGCTCACGAAACCTCTTGTTTTTTAGGGTTTTGAGCAACCACCGTCTTGCTTTGCGTCACTGAGTCTTTTGGCGCCGTTCGCTCCGGCGTCTCCTCTGGAACGTCGCTCGGGCGACCGTGCGGCAAGAAAACGGTGACGGTCGTTCCTTCGCCGGCGCGGCTTTGAATGAGCAGATGACCGGCGTGTGCCTCGACGATGCGATCGACGATCGCGAGCCCCAAACCAGTACCGCTCGGCCGCGTCGTGAAGAACGGATCCTTCGCGCGCGCCCGGACGATGGTGTCCATTCCTTCACCAGTGTCGCCGACCAAAACCGAAACGCCTTCGACGCCTTCTTCGCGTGTGGCGCGGATCTGAATCGACAAGCTTCCACCATGCGGCATCGCTTGCACCGCGTTGTCGACGAGGTTGTCGAATACCTGACGCAGTAAGCTCGCGTCGCCGTACACGTGTGAGTCGCTCATGTCGCTCGCTTTTTGAACCGACACCGTCGGAGTTGCGCGAGCAAAACGCAGCGCGCGCTCCAGCAAATCGTCGAGCGCGATGCGTGACCGTTGAACGCTCACCGGGCGCGCATAACGCAGCAAATCCGACACGAGACGATTCAAGCGGCTCGACTCGTCCTCCAAAATTCCGAGCAGGGTGATGTGATCTTCGCGACTGAGCGACGCCTTGCGAAGACCCGCAACCGCGTTTGCGATCACGGCCAGCGGATTACGAACTTCATGTGCAACCACCGCCGCCAATTCACCGACCACGGCGAGCTGCTCCTTCTTGACGAGCTCTTCCTGAGTTTCACGAAGGT
>JBDTFL010000798.1:0-5609 GCA_039937955.1 Polyangiaceae bacterium
CCGCATTGACGCATGCGCTCGACGCGGATGCACAGGTTGCGCGCGTTCTACCGCGAGCAGCGATCGCCGACCTTACGGGCTGCTGGCGGACTGCGACCGGATACGAGCGGTGGAACTTTCGCGCGAAGGGCGTCGATGGTCTCGAGGTCGTTCGTGAGCTCGATAAGTCCGCACCCGAGCGCGACCGGGCGCGCATCCCCGACGACGTACTTTACGATGCCGCGACGCGGACATTCGGCTTCCCCGCGGCGGGGCGCATCCACGCGCTTCTATTCGTGTTCACCGAGCAGCACACAGCCAAACGCATCTGGCTCCAGGCGTCGTCCTTCGCGAGCCGCGCGCCGGGAGCGGGGTATTACGATACGGGGAACACCCTCGAGCTCAATCGTTGCCATTGAGCGAGATCGAGCGACTCAACGGGCCAGGCGAAAAAAAACGGCTCCGTTCAGCGCTCCGAGTGAGAAGGAGATGCACGGGGGTTCGGAGGCGAGCGTCGTGCGCGCAGATTACGGAACGCTACCTACATTTTGCGATTGCGCAGGTGATCAAGGAGCCGTGGTGAACGTGATGGCGGAAGCCCTAGACAAGCTCAGATCGGTGAACTCCTGCGGCGGATAGATTTCGCTGGCGGTGAAATCGTCGACCGTTGCTTTGCCGCCGACCCCGTCGGCGGTCCAGTGATACATCTCGCTCTTCGGAAATTGTATGCCGACCGCTGAGACGTCGGGGAGCTTGGTCGATCGATCGGCGGTGACGATGCAGTAGCTCGGTGAGCCGGCGCTTAGGCCCTCTGAGGTTAGGGTGACGAAATAAACGCCCGGCGTGTCGTAGGCCGTCCAGCTCAGCGAGACGCTGCTGGTGATTCCGGAGGCGCCGGCGACCGGAGCTCCGGGGACCGGCGGTGCATGGATCACGATCGGAACGTTCGATGCGTTGGCGGCAAGGCCACCTTTGGAAGTGTACGCGACCGAAACGCCCGGCGCTTCTGCGGATACCATGATGCTCATGGTGGCACCGGAAATAACCGGCGTCGTGTAGCTGATCGTCGACGCCGCGGGACTGTCCTCGGCGGGCAAATTTATAGCCTTAAGGCCGTCCATGTTCATCGCTACCAGTCGCCCCAAGACGGAGTATGTGGCGGGCATCGTGATCGTTGCCGTCAGGTTTGACGTCGAGATTCCACCAGTGAGCGCGATGTTACCAACAGCATTCGCGGTGGCAGAATTGGTGAGCGTGATGCCAGCGAGCTTGGCGAAACCTTCGTAGCTGACCGGCTCCGTCGCCGCGGCGCCATGCGTATATTGCAGCGCGTACACGTTTCCGCTGATGCTCGGCGCGATAGACCATTGCGTACCGGTAATATCGAACGCGCTGGTTCCAGTCATCGACCCGGAGCCGGCTTGACCTGAGGCGGAGGACCGGAAAGCGACGTTGGTCGTCATGTTCGCGCCTTCAGGATAACCGGCGCCGCCGCTCAGTGTGCCGGTGACGTCCTGCGAGAGTATGCCGTAGGTGTCGACGAGCGCGAGCAGGTTCGGATCGGTGCGCGTGAGCCCCTCGAACGAGTAAACTTTTTGCGCGGACACGAACGTCGCGGTGTATGGCGCGGTCACGCCAGCGATCGAGAAATGACCAGTGGCGTCGGTAAGAGTCGGGGTCGAGCTTCCGATCACGACCGGAAGGCCGACGAGCGGTTGACCCTGGTTGCTCAGCACCCGCCCGGCGACCGTAATGGTGGCGCCGGTCGAGCCGTCGGTTCCAACGCCCGCGTCGGTGATGACCGAACCGCCATCGTCGTGCGACCCGGAGCCCGAATCGGTGCTGCCGCCTCCAGCATCATTGCCGGGCTGATCGCCCGAGCTGTCGTCCGATGAGCCGCAAGCCGCGCCCAAAGTGGCGAGACCGATCAACAAAAGACTCATTTTTCCGAAAGAATGAAGACGCATGTGACCCACCCTCCTAAAAAGATGCGGAGAAGGTAGCACAACACTAGGCGTGAGGCGGGCACGAGCGCCGCTGATCGTGACGTGCTTTCGACGAGCTTCGCGGAGGCGCGAAACCCGTTTACATTTTAGCATTCGGTGTAATGTTGTCCTTCATGAGTCGCATGCTGTCGACCGAAGACGTTTTTCACGCGGTGGCCGACAAGAACCGTCGCGCGCTCTTGGATTTCTTAGCAGCTGGAGAAGCTCCGGTGAGCTCGCTCGTCGACCATGCGGGTCTCTCGTACTCGGCGGTGTCGCAACATCTCGCGGTGCTGTTGGAGGTCGGCCTCGTGCGTCGTCGGCAGAACGGTCGTCAGCGCATCTACCGACTCGAGCCTGGCGCGTTACGCGAGGTGCATGACTGGACGGCCACCTACGAAAAATTCTGGCGAAGCAAAATCTCCAAGCTCAAAGACGTGCTGAAGGGGCGAAAATGATGCTGGATCTGCAAATTGACGAATGGCTCGAGGCCTCGCTGGAAGATGTCTGGCACGCACTAACCGACTCACGCGTACTCACCCGCTGGCTCATGAAAAATGATTTCGAGCCGCGCGTCGGACATACGTTCACGTTGAGCGATCCGCCGACTGACCATTGGAACGGGAAGATCGAGTGCGAGGTTCTCGAGCTCGATCCACCGCATCGCATGGTGTGGTCTTGGAACGGATCCACCGCGGGCGAGGAAACGACGCACGTTACCTTCGAGCTGAAATGGGAAAACGATCGCACACGCCTCACCATTCGCCATCGAGGCCCGGCGGCGCAGCGACAAGCAGATCAAGTGACCGCAGGTTGGAAAGCAAAGCTGGCCAACTTCAAGCGCGTGATGGGTCCCGATTACGCCGCGCGCGTTGCCCTCGCAGCGTCGCCGGAGACGGTGTTCGACGCGATCGCCACGCTGCGCGGTCTCAAGGGTTGGTGGACGAAGGCGGCTCACGGATCGACGGAAAAACAAGGGGGAATTCGTCTCGACTTTCCGCACGTCGAGCAGCGCATCGACCTGTGCGTCGCCGAATCCAGCAAGCCGACCCGCGTTGTGTGGTCGGTAGTCGACCACTCGCTGTTTCACGATTGGGCGGGTACCAAAATCATTTTCGAGATCTCGGGCCGCGACGCGCCGACGTCGTCGAGCGCGTGTCTCGTTCAATTTCGTCACGTGGGTCTCGCGCCGAAGCTCCCCTGCTATGGCGACTGTAGCCAAGGCTGGGACCACTTCCTGGCCAGCCTCGTGTCGTACGTGGAAACCGGCAAAGGAACGCCCTTCGAAGACGGGAAATGAAACCCAAGACCCGAGCGATCGATCCGGCTTTCGAGCGCATCGCGCGCGCATTCGCAAAAGACGCGCGTGTGACGCGCAAGAAGATGTTCAGCTCCGAGTCGGTCCTGGCCGTCGATGGAAAAATCTTCGCGATGGTGAATGACGGCAAGCTCGTGGTGAAATTGCCGAAAGATCGCGTCGACGAAATGGTGGAGAGCAAAGACGGCGTCCGTTTCGATCCGAGAAAAAACGGAAAGGTCATGAAGGAGTGGGCCGTCGTTCCTGCGGGAAAACAGCCGTGGATCGCGTTGGCCAGGGAGGCGTATCGCTTCGTCAAAGGTCGAGCAGGAAAGCCAATCGAAGAGGCGGAGTGAGAAAGAAGTGCAAAGGGGGCGTCGTTGCTCCTGCCGAGAGACAGCCGTGCATGCGCGACCGGTTCTCAAATCCCGTGACGCCACGCAAACCGTCGGATGAATCCACCTCCATTCACGCGCGACATTGCGATCGCGGGGAGCCTCACGATTGGCGCAGCACCTCATCAAAGACACGCATTTTTCGCCGATGAATTGGCGACGCGCCCGGGCCCGCGATTTGCTGACGCCCGATCATGGACTGGGAGCTTCGACTTAAAGCATTACTTCTCGCGGGCGGAACGATGGCGGCGCTGGGCTGCTCGGACATAACAAACGATGGGAGTGGCGGTGTCCCGTGTGGCAACGCCAATCCGGACCCATGCATATGCGGCAGGCCCAATGCTAGCGATGCTGCTGCCGCGCTTTGCGATGAAGCAAAAGCATGTCAGTCACAAGGCGGCGCCTTCGAGCCCTTCACCGTTAACGAACCCGATGGCGGCGTGGTGACTTTGAACTGTGCCCCCGATGCGGGTAGCGATGCCGGTCATTGAGATGCGCGCCGCGAGAGCCCGGATCGATCTTCCAGATCCGGATCTCCGCTCTTACACGCGTGAGCAAATCCGTTTTGCGGTCGCCTCGTGGCCACTGCGTGCGGCCGAGGAGCTTAGGTCGGCGTTGATCTATCGTGCGCTGGCGCAAGCAGCCATCCGAGCCCATGCGCCTGACCCGTGGCCGAAACGATTTTTTGCAGTGATGCGTGACGAGGCTCGGCATGCGCGCGTATGCGCGACGACCGGAAGGCAGCTCGGAGCCGAGGCTCCGCACTACGACGCGACTCCAGTCCGGGCACGTTTAGCGGGTCTGCCCGAGCCGCTTTTTCGTGCGGCGACGCTGCTCGTCGTGGAGGTTGCGATGGGCGAGACGATCTCGATGTCGCTCTTTCGCACCGGTCGCGACGCTGCGATCGAGCCGCTTACGCGAAAGGTGCTGAGCGCAATCGTCACCGACGAAGCGCGCCACCAACGACTCGGCTGGACCGGGAGCGCTGCACTCTGGCCTCTTCTCTGCGAACGACAACGAATCGCATTGCAGCGCGAGGCGGCCAAGGGACTTGCGGTATTCGAAGAGCAAAACGTCGTCCCTGCCCTCCGCTTGTTGAAAGAAGGAGCGTTATTCGATCCGGCGCACGCAGCGCTGGGCGTGCTCGCTCCATCAGCGCGTGTTGATGCATTTTATTACGCCGTCGAAAAACTGATCGTGCCGCGACTCGATCGACTCGGCCTCGACGGACGACGCGCCTGGGAACATCGCTACCGCTCCGATTCGTCGAGAGCTTAGGCTGCGCGGTCACTTGGCAACGAAACGCTCGCACGCTCAACACGGCGGGCGCCCCCCAAACAAGGTCGATCATCGAGGCCCATGTACTGCGGACGCGCTCCTCCGGCTGGTGGTCGATTTATATTTGATGTTTTAGTTAAATAACCTATGTGTTAAATATGTCTGCGCGCGCGAATCTCGACGACATCTTTGGCGCCCTCGCGGATCCCACACGCCGCGCGATCGTGGCGCGGCTCGCCAATGGCGAGGCCACCGTTCTCGAGCTCGCCGCGCCGTTCGACATCAGCCTCCCGGCGATCTCGCGGCACCTCAAGGTGCTCGAGCACGCCGGGCTGATCTCACGCGGACGCGACGCGCAAAAGCGGCCGTGCCGACTCGAGACCAACGCGCTCGAAGAGATCAACCGCTGGACCCAGCACACGGAGCGTGCTTGGGAACAGCGCTTCGACGCGCTCCACGATTACTTGAACAAGCTTCAGCAGACCTCACCCAAGAAAGAAAAGAAGAGGAGCCATGGTCGCAAAAAGCCCCGACGTTAGCTGGTCGCTGGATCGTGAGATCGTCCTGTCGCGCGTGTTCGAGGCGCCGCGTGCGCTCGTCTACGACGTATGGACGCAGCCCGAGCACCTCACGCAGTGGTTCTGCCCAAAAGGCTTCACCACGACGACACGCGAG
>JBDTFL010000799.1:0-3296 GCA_039937955.1 Polyangiaceae bacterium
GAGCGCGGCGAGCTTGTAAATCCCAGTCGACAGCTGAATCTGCGAAATCAACTTTCCGTTCGCGAGATCGGTCAGACCCAAACCGTCGCTCACGTGCGTCGCGTCGCTTTGCGGAATCGGGCGCTGCCACAAAATCTTTTTCGCTTTCGGATCGTAACCAACGGCGGTCGGAATCGCGGTGCCCGGTGATTTCGTTCCGACGACGACGGTCACCGTGCCGTCCGAGAGCATTTTCTTCCCCTCGAAATTCGGTGCTTTGAAATTCGAGTCGACGCCGCTGCAGCGAGCGCTGGTATTCGTGAATTGGCCGCTCTCGCATTGGCTGTCGCTGATGCCGAAATCCGTGGATTTGCACCAAGGCGGTCGCGCCATTTTTTTCGTGCGCTTGCTCGTGAAATCGACGTCGAGATCTTCGTTGTCGGTGACGTGAATCCACGCCTCGGGCTTTCCGGTGGGCTCGACGCAGATCGAATCCGCGCGGTCGCTCATCGTGATGGTGGCGGTTTCTTTGCCGGTCGCGAGGCTCAAAATGTGGCCGACCGATTTCGGGTCGGTGACGAGCACGTTGTTGCCAACCACCGCGTATTTGAAGCCGCGGGCATCGTCGCCGTCGACGTACGGGCCAGCCGACCAGATGCGTTTCAGCGTGACGCCGTCGATGCCGCCGATGAAGTCTTTTGCTTTGCCTCCGCCGCTGGCAAGCACGCGATAGCGCCCGACGATGTCCTCAGTCGCATCCGCGTTGATTTTTGCGGCAAATGGCGCGTCACCAGTCCACTGAAAATCTTCGGCGCCGCCGCCGAACGGACTGGCTGTCGCGCCGCTTTTTGCTGCACCGACCGCAATGATGACGGGGACGATGACCCCGATGAGCACCGGAACCAAAATTCCCACCCAGATCCAGCTGCTCACTTTGACGGTCGGCATCGCCACGTTCATTTGCGGCTGCCGCACGATCACGATTCGCTCTTGAATGGCGGGTTTCGGGAGGTCGACGTTCGCGCGATGTCCACAAAAGTGACACTGCACGAATGTCTGCCCCGGCACGAACGGCGGGAGCTGGCCGCCGCAATTCGCGCACATATCGTTCATGGCCATCAGAAAACAGACTACCCGAACCGGTGACGCGCGCGGCGCTCAAGAGTATAGGTCGGTTCATGAGCGAGGCCCGATGAGTCTTGCCCCGGAGACCCCGGCGCGAAACGAAGGCAGCGGACTTTGGTCCACCGCTTCGGCGAGCCAGCTCGTGCTCGCGTACGACAACGTGATCGGATTCGCGCTCGTCGGATCGCACGCGACGCCCGAGGGTGTTCCGTGCATTCGCGCGTTCGATTTGTTCAATCGCCGCGTCGCATGGGAAGCACTGCACGGTGAAGCGTGGCTCTCTGCGGTCGGTCGCGGCACTCTCGCGGTGCGCGGAAGAAACGTGTACATTACACACGAGCGTTCGCTCTACGTGCTCGACCTGCTGACGGGCCGCCCGAAGTGGAAAGTCGAGCTGACTGCAACGGTGGCTGATTTAGCGGGTTACCGAGAATCGAGCGGCCTGCAAATCTTCGATCCGTTTTCCCCCGACGGTCGAGGCGCAGTGCTCGTTCTTTCGGTCGACAACGTCCTTGCTTCGTTCGACCGCGACACCGGCGCGCCGCTCTGGCAGCGTCAGCTCGATCATCCTCCGCCCATCGCAGCGGTGCCCGGCGAAGGCGTCGTCGCCGCGCTCGTTGGCTCGAAGCTCGAGGTGATCAATCCCGCATACGCGCAGTCGATCGCCGTCATCGGAAAAGAATTCGGTCGTGTCGACGTCGAAGGAAAATGGCTCGTTGCACGCGTGATGGGCGCAGAAGACGGCGTCGCGCTCGTCGACCCGCGCACGTCGCGATTGATGGCCTACGAAAAAGTCGACGGCATCTCGTACGACCGACCCTCCACCACGTCCGGCGAAAAAATCTTCTGCATCTCCGACGACGGCGATCGCATTCGTGTGGTTCCGAATGGACCCAACGTTCCCGTTTTGGTTCCGAATTACAAAGCGCAGGCGCTCAAAATCGGCGGCCCGACTTTGTTCGCGCTTCTCGCGCACACCGGCCCGCAACGCATGCGTCGCGTCGTCGCGCTCGATCCGGCGACCCTCGCGATCCGCTTCGATTGTGGGGAAATCGGCACCACCCCGAGCCTCGACGAAGATCAACAAATTCAAACCGACGATCACGCCGCAGTCTTCGTCTCGAGCCCGACGAACGACGACAACGCATGCGAGCTCCGCGCAGTTGAGGTGCAAACCGGCCGCGCACTTTGGAAGCGCTCCGTCGGCGAATGGTTCGGTCACTACTTTTTGGGCGGCTACCTCGTCTTCTACACGCGCGACAAAATCGGAGTGCTCCGCCCCGACGACGGTCGCACCATCGCCGAATTTCCATTCTGATGGGACCGCAGGGAACCCCGCTCTCGAGGAATCGCACGCTCGACGTCGCCACGTCGTTTTTGGTAAGTGGATTTCGTTTTGCCGCGGGTCAGTACGTGCGCGGAAATTCGCGACGTCCGCCAAAGCTCTTGGAGCTGTACGAGTTCGAGGCGTGCCCATTCTGTCGCAAAGCACGCGAGGCTTTGTGCGAGCTGGAGCTCGACGCGATCATCTATCCGTGCCCGAAAAATGGGCGTTTTCGCGATCAGGTGAAGAAGCGCGGCGGCAAAATGATGTTCCCGTTTTTGATCGATCCGAACACGGGAAAAGAAATGTACGAGTCGGACGACATCATTCGCTACCTCGCGACCACATATGCGAATGGCGAGATCTCGTGGACGCTCAAGATGGGTCCACTCACGACCCTCTCGTCGTCGCTCGCGTCCGCGGTTCGTATGTCGCGCGGACTCACCGCGCGTCGCGCGCGTGCACCGGAAGAGCTCCTCGAGCTGTGGAGCTTCGAGGCGTCACCCTATTGCCGTTTGGTGCGTGAGGCTTTGTGCGAGCTCGAGATTCCTTACGTGCTCCACAACGTGCCGAAGAAGGGCGCGACACGTGAAGCGTTCATTGCGCGCTCCGGAAAAAATGAGGGTCCCGTTTTTGGTCGACCCGAACACCGGCAAAGAAATGTTCGAGTCAGCCGAGATCGTCCGCTACTTGGACGACACCTATGCGCTCGAAAAATAACTTCATCAAACATCGTAAATTCAGCTGGATTTGCGTTTGACCTGCGCCCAGGTGCTCCTGAGCACTTGCGCAGTCGTGTGCCGGTCTTGCGACAGTTTCTTGACCGAATCGTGCTGGCCGGTATATCCCGGGGCTTCATTCGAACCGT
>JBDTFL010000800.1:0-3899 GCA_039937955.1 Polyangiaceae bacterium
CTCGACGTCGAACCACGCGCGGCCGCGCGGACGAAGAACTCCCGAAGCTTCTCCGGGGAGCGGAAGACCAGTCGGCTCGCCAAAACCAAACCGACGAAACGCTGCGTACAAACCGGCTTCTCCGAGCTTCAAACCGATTTTCAATGCACCGATATTCGAGCTTTTCGCCAAAATCTGGGTGGGCGTTAGCCAGTCGTTCAAATGCGTGTCGTGAATGGTTACCGGGCCGACTTTGTAGATGCCGTGCTCGCAATAAATCGTCTCGGTCGGGCTCAGCGTTCCGGCCGCGAGCGCACCCGCGATCGTGAATACCTTCATGACCGAGCCTGGCTCGAAGCGATCCGTCACGGCTCGATCGCGACGCGCGTCGACGTCGGACACGCCGTAGTCGTTCGGGTTGTAACCGGGCGTCGATGCGAGCGCGAGAATTTCTCCGGTCGTGGGGTCCATCACGACGAGCGCGCCACCCTTCGTTTCATACGTGCCCTGCGCTGCATTCAGCTCGGATTCCGCGATGTGCTGAATCCCCTCGTCGAGGGTGAGCGCAACATCATGACCCGCAAACGCGTCGGCTTGCGGGTTCGCCTGGGAAAACAAAAGATGTCCGTTTCGATCGCGGAGACCGCTCAGATCCTCGGCGTGACCACGAAGGTCTTCGTCGAGCGCGAGCTCGAGACCATCTTTGCCTGCGCCGTCGGGCGCAACGAAACCAAGCACTGCACCTGCGAGCTCGCGGCCCGGATAATAACGATGCCCTTCGCCCTCGATGCTCAACCCTAGAATTGGATGAACGTTCTTTTTCGGATCACCGAGATCGCGAATGAATGCCGTTTCATCGCCCGAGATTCGACGTTTGAGCCAAATAAAACGACGTTTGGTTATGAGCTTTTCGTAGACGTCGTTGGCGGGGAGCGAAAGGCCAAGCGCCAGCTTCGTTGCAGCATCACGCAGAACCGCATCTTGCGCGTCGACCGCCTCGATGCCGTGAAGCATTTCGACGACGTCCACGCTCACGCTCGGAACTTCGACGCTCACTGCCAACGCAGTGCCGTTACGGTCGAAAACGGTTCCGCGTTTCGGTTCGACGTGCAGCCGATGTTGACGCTGACGCTCCGCGGTTTCCCGCCATTCTGCTGCGTCTTCCACTTGCACGCGGTAAGCGCTGGAGACGAATCCACCCAGGGCGATCCCCATCGCGCCGCAGAGAATGCCCATGCGCAAGCGGATCCAGCGAGCGCGTCGCGGATCGAGATTCAACATTACGGCGCCTGCCCCTGCGCGAGAGCTGCGGATCCGGTCGCCGGTTCTGCGGTCGTCGTCGTCGCTTCGTCCTGCGTTTCGACGGCCGGCAACGCGATGATGCGATCGGGCCCCGGCGTTTCCATTCCGAGGAGCGTGCGCGCGACGACCTCGACGCGCTCCGGCGTTTTGTAGCTCGCCGCTTCGACTTGCAGAACGCGCTGCACTTCACGCAACCGCGCTTGCTCGGCATGTGAGCGACCAAGCTCGTAACCGAGCGCCAGCGTTTTTCCGCGCAACGCCAAATGCAGCGTAAATGCGCAGACGGCTGCGGCGATCGCGAGAGTCCAAACTGCCACGAAGGCGCGCGGTTTTCTCACGGCTCCTCCATTTCTTCAGGCTCCGAATCGGGCGACGCGAATTCCGGCTCGACCGCACGACGTGACGCGCGAAGCTTCGCGCTGCGTGCGCGTGGATTCGCTGCGAGCTCGTCTTCCGAGGGCATGATGAATTTTTTCCAAACCGGAACCCACAAGTTCCGATCAGCAAACGCTTGCTTCACCGGTCTGTCTTCCAACGAATGGAAAGTTAAAATCGCCGCAGCGCCGCCGGGCTCGAGGAGGTCGTGGAGCGACGCGAGCAATGTCGTGAGCTCGTCGATCTCACCATTCACCGCAATCCGCAAAGCTTGGAACGTTCGCGTCGCAGGGTCGACGCCTCCAACCCGCACGGGTCCGACGGCGCGAACGACAGCGCGGCGAAGATCGAGCGTGGTGTCGAGCTCGTTGTGCTCGAGAGCGCGCTTGATGCTGCGCGCGATTCTTCGCGACCGCCTCTCGTCTCCGTACTTGTAGATGACGTCGGCGAGCTCGTCGTCGGAGAGGCGTGCGATCAAATCGCGTGCGGTCTCCCCATCGCTCGCATCCATGCGCATGTCGATCGGACCTTCTCGACGAAAGCTCATGCCGCGTTCCGGGTCGTCGAGCTGCGGCGAGCTCACGCCGAGATCAGCGCAGATACCGGAAACCCTGGAAATTCCCATGCGCGAGAGCTCCTCGCGGATTTTTCCGAAGTTCGCATGGACGATCTCGATGCGATCTTCGAAGCGTTCGAGCCGTGCTTGCGCAGCGGCGATCGCAATCGCGTCGCGATCGAACGCGATGATGCGTGCGCCTTCGTCAGCTTCGAGAATGGCTTCGGAATGTCCACCACCGCCGAGCGTTGCATCGACATAAACGCCGCCGGCTTTGGGCGCGAGCGCTTGCACGACTTCATCGCGCATCACGGTCGCATGGACGAAGTGCTCCACCACGTTCACCTCTCCCTCGTCTTCACTCCAAACCCACTCGACGCGATCGACACCGAAGTCTTCGGCGAGTCCGGGCAATGCGAGCTGTGCGTTGCTCATAGACCGAGCTCCGCGAGACGCGCGCTGACTTCACGGCGCTCTTCATCCGTCGTTTCGAATTGAATCTTCCACGCGCGCTTGTCCCAAAGCTCGGCGTACTTTCCGCTGCCCGCCCAAAGCACCTCTTTCTCGAGTGCCGCGTGATCGCGAAGCGTCGGCGGCACGAGAATTCGGCCGGATTCGTCGATGTCGCACTCGATGGCGCCCGACAAATAAATGCGTTTCAGCTTCTGAACGGCGCGGTCGAACTGCGGAAGCTTCGAGACTCGCTCTTCGAACGCCGCCCACTCCGGCATCGCATACGCGACCAGACACGGCTCGAGCGCGCTGGTGAGGATGATTCGCCGTTCACCGGTTGCAGCGAGCGCATCGCGATAGCGCGCGGGGAGGCTTGTTCGCCCCTTCGCGTCGATCGTGTGCTCGTAGCGACCGCGAAACATGAACGCGCCCTCGTTTGGGTGGGCGTGGCACTCCTTGCCACTTCTTCCCACTTCCAAAAGCACGGTACGGAAGGAGCGACAGTTCTGTCAATAATCACGGGGTCGAATTGGCTTATTTTCTCGGACAGGAGGTGTACGGATGAACAGCTGTCGGCCAGGTCTCAACCTGTACCCGATCACTGAGCTAGCTAACGAATTTCGTGTGAGCGGAGCCGGACGCGCATTCGTCGAACCGCGGCGCGGAGATCGTTGGCTAGCCAACGAATTTTCAATCCGCGTTTGGACCGAGATCGTTAGCTAGCTCACGAATTCGGCAGGGAAAAAGCCGGATAATTTGGTCGCCGTCTGCACCAGTCGCGATCAACCGAACGCGCTTCGGATCAGCGCGAAAATGATCAGCCTCGCAGCAAATGCTTCGCGATTACCATGCGCTGGACCTCACTGGTCCCCTCGCCGATTTCGCAAATTTTCGCGTCGCGTAAGTGGCGCTCGACCGCAAATTCCCGTGTGTAACCGTATCCGCCATGAATTTGCAGCACGCGATTGCAGGCCCGACTCGCTGCTTCGCTCGCGTAGAGCTTCGCCATCGAGGCCTCGCGCGCGTAGGGCAAATTGCGATCGGCGAGTGATGCCGCTCGATAGGTCAGAAGTCCCGCGGCATCGAGCTCGACTTTGCTGTCGGCGAGCATCCATTGAATGGCTTGGAAGTCGCCGATCGGCTTGCCGAATTGTTTGCGATCTTTGGCGTACGAAACGCCCATTTCGAGGACGCCGCGTCCGAGTCCGAGCGCCATCGCGGCGATCGAGATGCG
>JBDTFL010000801.1:0-10218 GCA_039937955.1 Polyangiaceae bacterium
CTTCGGGGTGAGGATTCGCTGCGGTTTTTTCCGGAGATTTGGCCGGTTGGTTAGTGCTGCTCACGGGGTGCCCTCGCTGGCGCGACCGATTCGTCGCATCACTAACCTTACGCGCGAATTGTGTCGCTGGATCCTTCGGCACGCTTGGTAGGATGCGAACATGTTCACTCCGTTGATGGGGTTCAATGCGGCGCGCTCGCAGATCGTCGACGAGGTTACGAAGCGGGTAGCTGAAAGTGCGCTGGACCCGTTGCTGCTCTTGAACGATGCAGCTTATCTCGAGATGAAACGGCTCGAAAGGAGCGGCGGCGACGCTTATTCCGAATGGCGCTCCCTCGCTGGCGCGCTCGGCAAAATGAGCGATGCCGGACGCCGCGACAAGCTCGCCGAGCTGGCGGAGCGATACGCATGGGACGTGGCCGGCAACTTCGACCCACGCGTCTACAAGGCGGTCACCAAAGCGGGAGGGCCCGTTTTGGGGGCGATTCTAAAGCCGCGGCACGTCTTGAAAAATCTCGCGCGCGCCGGAGATTTCACCGCGCTCGACGCGCAGATGAAGGTCGAAGGCCCGCTCGACACGCTTCGCGAGCTCATGACCCTCGGCACGCTCGTTTTCACGCCCACGCACTTGTCGAATTTGGACTCGGTGGTCTTCGGCTTCGCGCTCGAGCGCGCGGGCCTTCCGCCGGCCACGTACGGCGCCGGAAAAAATCTGTTCACGAATCCAGTGCTCAGCTTCTTCATGCACAACCTCGGCGCGTACCGAGTCGACCGCCGCTTGAAGCATGCGCTCTACAAGGATGTCCTCAAGACCTACTCCAGCGTGCTGATCGAGCGCGGCTATCACAGCCTGTTTTTTCCGGGCGGAACGCGATCGCGATCCGGTGGCGTCGAGCGCAAATTGAAGCTCGGTTTGGCGGGCACCGGTCTCGAAGCGTTCATTCGCACGACCGAACGCGGCCGTCCGCAGCGCGTATTTTTCGTTCCGGCGACCATCAACTATTTGCTCACGCTCGAAGCCGAAACGCTCATCGACGACTTTCTCTCGGAAGAAGGCAAGGCTCGCTACATCATCGACGACGACGAATCGACGCGCATCGGCCGCATCCTTGCGTTCGTTCAAAAATTGGTACGCGCCGAATCCAGCGTCGTGATCCGCTTCTCCGATCCCCTCGATTGCTTCGGAAATAAGGTGGACGCACGCGGCCAATCTCACGACCGCCGAGATCGCGTAGTGGACGCCAAAAGCTACATCCTGAACGGCGAGGACCAGCCGGTTCGCGAAAACGGTCGCGACGCCCAATACACACGCGAGCTCGGCGACGCGATCGTCGACGCCTTCAAACGAGATACCGTCGTGATGTCGACACACCTCGTCGCAGCGGCCGCTTTCGACCGCCTGAAACGCTCCGCCTCCCCCGGACGCGCTGGCGGCAAACCAGACATTTTCGCGCTGCTCCGCAAAGAAGACGACGTCCGCGTGCCTCGTGAGGAGCTCGCCGCCGAAGTCGACGCGCTTTTGGCAAAAGTGCGCGATCAAGCCAAAAGAGGCCTCATTCGTATCGCCGATCAGCTCGAAAATGCGAGCGGCGACGACGCCATCACCCAGGCCATGCGCGCCTTCAAAGGCTATCACTCGACCGACGTCATTCGCTCGTCCGGACGCGATCTGCTGCTGTCCGACACGCGGCTTCTCTTCTACTATCAGAACCGGCTCGCGGCGCATGGTCTGGCCACGGATCTCATCGCGCCCCACGTCGCATCTGGGGCCATGCCGGGAGCTACTCCGGGAGCTACTCCGGGAGCTACTCCGGGAGCTAGCAGGGGCATGCGGGGCGCCGCGTGACGTGGGCAGGGAAGTTCGCTATAGCTTCCCCCCCTTCTGTAAGAGAATCATCGAGCTGAGGACGTAAAACGTGAATTCGAGCGAGACCCCCCAAACGCCTGCTGCACCGGCGAACGCAGCGCCTGTCACTGAGACGGCTGCACCTAACGAACAAACTGCTTCGACGTCGCAAACGCACGAGCCGCATCCGGCTGCCAGTGCAGTTGCGCCCAACGCGCCCGCATCCTCTGCAAATGCAGATGCTGATGATGGTGGTGATGATGGCGACGACGCGTCGGATGATGCTGGAGGGGAAACGCAAGCCGCGGACGGCGCTGCGCCTGGAGCACCTGCTGGTTCAGACGGTGCTGCAACGGACGGGAAAAAGAAGCGTCGTCGTCGTCGCCGCAAGAAGCACGGCGCGGTCGCTGCAGATGGATCTGCAATCACGACGGGCGAGCCCGGCGCAGAGGGCGCACCTGCTGCTGAAGGTGCACAAGGCTCACAAGGCGGACAAGCGAAAGCTGGCGAGCACGCGAATCGCGACGCGAAGAAGAAAGACAAACGCAAAGACAAGCCGCGCGATCATCATCGCGAGCGCCCCGCGTTTGCCGTCGGCGACGTCGTCTTCGGAAAAATTTTGGAGGTCGGCGAGGACTCGATCCTCGTAGACGTTGCCGGCAAAGCCAAAGCTGTCTTCGACAAGCTCGAGCTCTTGTTGCCGGAAGACGTCGCCGACACCATCGACGAAGAAAATCGCAAAGCCGAAGCTGCGGCCGAAGCGCTTCTTCGCGCCGACAAGGACAAAAAAGAGGGCGACACGGCCGAAGCCGCACCCGCCGCCCTCGAAGCCGCGCCCGCAGATGCCGCCGCACCAGTCGAAAAAGATGCGGAGCACGTAGAAGCGGAAAATGCGCTAGCGGCACACGAAGCCGATCTCGCCGCGGAAGAAGCTGCAGCAGCGCAAGAGCACTCTGAAAGTGCTTCAAATGAAGCCGATTCGCAGATCGTTGCAGATGGTGGGCCCGCTGAAGCGAAGCCCGGCGTCATTCAACTTCCGCGCGTCGTGCTCGAAGCCGGCGCACCGTTCGTGGGCGTCGTTCACAACGATGGCGGCCGTGGCGGACTGATCGTCCTCACGCACCATCCGAAACGCGGCGGCAAAGCGAAGCCTGCACTCGCCGGTGCTTTCAAAAACAAAACCGAAATCTTCGGGCTCGTCACCGGCGTCATCAAAGGTGGCGTCGAAGTGGACGTCGACGGTCTCCGCGCATTCGCGCCGGGCTCGCACATGTCTTTGCATCTCGGCGCAGATCTCTCGCCGTTCGTCGGCAAGCGCTTGCCGTTCTTCGTCACGCAATACGCAAAACGCGGACGCGACATCGTTCTCTCGCGCCGCTCGAAGCTCGAAGGCGAAGCGAAAGCCGCACGCGAGGCCGCACTCTCGCGCGTGAAGCCAGGCGACAAAGTCGAAGGCACCGTTCGCAGCGTCGTGCCGTTCGGCGCGTTCGTGGACATCGGCGGCGTCGAAGGCTTGGTCTCGCTCAGCGAGATGAGTCACAACCGCAGCGACACGCCGTCCGACGTTTTCAAGGTCGGACAGAAAACCGAGGTCGTCGTTCAGCGCATCGACGATCGCGGCAAAATTTGGCTGTCTCGTAAAGCAACGATGGCCGACCCGTGGGCCGAGGTCGCAACGAAGTACGCGCTCGGAACCAAGCACTCCGGCAAAATCGTGCGCATTCAACCGTTCGGCGCATTCGTCGAATTGGAGAGCGGCATCGACGGTCTCATTCACGTCGCAGATTTCTTCGGCATCAAAGATCCGGTCACCGGTCAGCTTCGCCTGATCGAAAACCCGAGCGAGATGGTGAAGGTCGGCGACGAGATCGAGACCGTCGTCTCGCAGCTCGACACCTCGAATCACAAAATCGCATTGCACCCCGCGCTTCTCGGCGACCAAGCCAACGAAGAAGCGCAGAAGGTGCAGATGGGCAAGATGCTGAAGGTCGTCGTCGTCGGCGTCGAGTCTTCGGGATTGCTCGTTCGCATCATCGGCGCGACCGGTCGCAACGCCCGCGGCTACATCACCGCAGCGGCAACCAATACGCCGCGCGGCACGGAGCTTCGCAAGCCGTTTCCGATCGGCACGCAGATGGAAGCGAAGGTCCTCGAGATCGATCCGCGCAAAGGCGAGGTGAAGCTCTCGGTGAAAGCGCTTCAACAAGACACCGAGCGCAACGCCTACCAGCAGTATCGGCAGCAGGTTAAACGCGAAGCGAAGTTCGGCACGTTCGGCGATCTCCTCGCGCAAAATCTCGCGAAGAAAAATCCGACGAAATAACGTCGCGCGTTTCAAACAGCCGAGCCGCACCGCGTTTCGAACGTGGCGAAAGCGGACGTGTGTCAGCGAGCGACGTTCAAGAGTCGAAGCTGTAGCGACAAACCCAGCTGAATTTGCGGTGATTTCCGATCGCTCGCTGCCTCAGTGCGGGCACGGATGTTGTTACTCCGCATCGCATGAACACTACTCATGCGCATCCTGCCACGACCGACAGCTCTGCTCCTCCGCTCAACCTGACCGATCGAATTGCGCACGCCCACGCTCTGCTCAAAGAGTTCGACACGGTGATGCTGCTCACCATCGATCGTCATCTCGAGAAGATGGGAGACCATCCGCACTTCCACGCACGCCCCATGGCAGTAGCCGAAGTGGATGCAGACTGCACGCTTTGGTTCGTCACCAACATCGACTCGTCGAAGATCGACGAAGCGCTCACGCCGTACGACGGGCATGCGGTCGGGCAAACGCGCACGCGACAGATGTCGGTGTCGGGCACGTTCAGCGTGGTGCGTGATCCCGATCAGATCAAAGCGGTTTGGAAAAAAGAATACGAAGTGTGGTTTCCGGACGGCCCCACCGATGCGAAGGTTTGTCTGCTCGGTTTGCACCCGCGCGAGGTCGAGTTTTGGGATGCATCAGGAGCGATGGGTTTGAAATATTTGTTCGACTCCGCAAAGGCGCTCATCACCGGTCAGCCGCCCACGCCCGCGGAAGGGCAGCACGACAAAGTTCGACTCATCTGACGACAGCGCGAAATCAAACGTCAAAGAAGTCGGCGCGCTTTGATGTCGAGGTAGCTGCGCACCAGCTCGGGCGTGACGTCAGCGGGCGCCGCGTCCAGAACCAAAACGCCGGCACGCCGTAATTTCGTGATGATCGCGTCGCGCCATGCGATCGCTTCGGCGGCGGCTGCACGCACATAAAGATCGGCATCCCCACGAGACGGCGCGATCGCGAGCGCTTCGACATCCAGATCGCGCATGAGCACGCAGAGCGGTAGATGGCGCGGAAGCAAACCGCGAAGCGATGATGCGAGGTCACGCGCAGAGCGTGGCTCGAGCAAATTCGTGAACACGACGAACAGCGAACGCGCCCGCACTTGCGATCGCAAAAATGCCATCGCCGCGCGGTAGTCGGTTGCCGCAAATCCAGCCTCGAGCGCGTAGACCGCGCGCGTGAGCTTTGCGCCACCAGTGCGGCCGCCCGAGGGCGCGAGAAATGTTCGCGGTGCGTCGTCGAACGCCATCATTCCCGCGCGGTCACCACCACGAAGCGCGACATCCGCTGCGAGAAGCGCCGCGTTCATCGCATGGTCGACGCTGGTCAGGCCTCGTGACTCACGAGGCACGCCCTCACGAAGGTCGGTCAGGCCTCGTGACTCACGAGGCACGCCCTCACGAAGGTCGGCCAGGCCACCGCTTTCGCCGCGCATCGAACGCCCGATGTCGATCGCGAAGACGACATTCTGATTCGACTCGGCTTGATACTGCCGCACCGTTGCGTCGTCGCGACGAGCCGATGCGCGCCAATCGATGTGACGAACCTCGTCTCCGCGTTGATAGGGACGAAGTCGCTCGAACTCGGTGTCGCCGCCGCGCACGCGCAAGCTCCCGAGGCGTGCGTCTTGTCGTCCTTGGCGCCGCAACAGCTCCAGCGAGCGCGCCGCGTGCACGTCCGGATAAACGTCGAAATGCGCTGAAATCAAGGTCCGTTCTTGTCGGGCGACCAAACCGAGCAACGACGAATAGCGCACCGTTATCGATTTCAAATCACGCGGACCGCGACGCGTGGGCGTGACCTCGTAACGAAATCCGCTCTCTTCATGCGCCGCGAGATTGAAACGAATCGGCAGGCCAGTCGTCTTTGCATCTGCGACGGGATCGTCGGCAACGATGCCCGAGATGCGCCGCCCACTGCGGTTGCGTAAGCCGATGGTCACGACGTTGGGTCGACCCACAGAAAAAATTGCTGCGGCTTGTCGTTGGGCGGCGATGCGCAACGGCGGCTTCGAAAAAAGGCTTCCGCGTGCGATGAGCGCGTCGAGAAGCGTGGCGACGACGATGATCGCGTCGACCGCGAAGAGCACCGGCCGCGCGGCCGGAAGATAAGCCGCCGCCAACGCGAGGATCGTCGCAATGGCAGCGAGCCATGCGAGTCGTCGCGTGGGAATCACGAAAGCGCAACCTGCGGTGCAGGAACACCTTTGACCAGCTCGATGATGCGTTCGTCTGCAGTGATTCCTTGCAGCTGCGCGTCGGGATGGAGCATGACGCGGTGGCGCAAAACCGGAAGTGCCATCGGCTTCACGTCGTCGGGCGTCACGAAATCACGCGCTTGGCTCGCGGCGATCACCTGCGCGGCGCGGAGCAGCGCAATCGACGCGCGCGGTGATGCGCCGAGCTCGAGAGAACGATCTTGGCGTGTTTGCCGCACCAAATCGACGATGTACGAAATCACTGCGTCGTCGATGCGCACAGCCTGCGCGTGCTTTTGCATTTCGATGAGCGTCTCGGTTGTGACCGCCGGCGCGATATCCGAAAGATCCGACGGATCAAAACCGCTCGCGTGATTACGCACGATTTGCCGCTCGATGTCGCGCGGCGGATCGACGACGGTGAGCTTCACCAAGAAACGATCGAGCTGCGCTTCTGGGAGTGGATACGTGCCTTGTGACTCGATGGGATTTTGCGTGGCGATGACCGCGAACGGTTGCGGAAGCGGGCGCGACGTTCCGTCGACGGTGACTTGTCGATCTTGCATGGCCTCGAGCAACGCGCTTTGCGTCTTGGCGGGCGCGCGATTGATTTCGTCGGCCAGCAAAAGCTGCGCGAAAATGGGCCCGGGAATGAACGTGAAGTTGTTGGTCTGGCGATCGAAAATGTTGGAGCCTGTGACGTCGCTCGGCATCAAATCCGGCGTGAATTGAATGCGCTTGAAGCTCGCGCCCGACACCGCCGCGAGCATGCGCGCGACCAAGGTTTTTCCGAGCCCCGGCGCGCCTTCGATCAAAACGTGACCTTGCGCGAGGAGGCCGACCAGCACGCCATCGACCAATTCGGTTTGGCCGACGATGACTTTGGCGATGCCGGATTTGATCAGCTCGAAGGTGTTGGCGAACGCGTCGTTTTGCACGCCCCGTTTTACACCACCTATTGCATCGCCCGTGAGTAGATGGAGGTCAGCTTGCGCAAGATTTTCAGCTCGTCGCCGTTCGGCGGATCGTTCTCGGCTTCGCGGGCCACGAGCGCGCGACCCCAAACGACCGCGCACACTTCGATGGGCTCACCACTGCGTTGCGAAAGAAGCGTGACGATGTCGGGCGCACCACGCCCGAGTCGTTTGGCGAGACGGTTCTCTGCGTAACGGCCGAAGGATGCCAGCGCATGCTTCGCCGATTTGGTTCTGCCGTAGATCGCAGCGGTTGCGTAAATGTGCTCGGTGAACGCGCGACGTCGTGGCGGCGCGTCGGGGCGTGCCGCAGCGAGACGCACTCCGACCGCAAAAAATAGGATGATCGTCGCAAAGAAGCCGTGAAGAAGTGGGAGCCCCAAGCCGGCATTGATCAAACCGGCAAACGGATTGGTCGGTGGTGAGAAGCCCGCACCCACCGGCGCAAACAGATATTTTTGGCGCGGCACGTTCGACAAGATCGCGATCGCGGCTGTCGCATTTCCTGGAATCGCGAGCCCCGCGTTGGTGAACGGCTCGTCGCTGGCTGCTGCATAAATGGCGCCCGCGCCGCGAAGCTCGCCGACGACGAAATCTTTTTCGTCGTGCGTGGACGCGAGAACGAAGGTTCCTTTGTCGACCCAAGAAACGGCTGCGACGTGGGCCAGCTTTCCGTTGTCGACGCGTGGGATCAGCGTCGATTCGTCGTCGTCGTCATCAGCCTCGCCGCTCTCTTCGTCCTCGTCGGAATGCGTTTTTTTCGTCTTCTCTTCTTTGTAGGTCGTCACCGAAATGTCGAGCGACGTCGACCGCTCCACCTTCGCGCCAAGCGCTTTCGGCCAATGTGTGGGCGATCCAGCGAGAATCAAAATTCCGCCCGCATCCACCCAGCGAAGCAGATGCTCTTGTGCGTCGTCTTCGAGCGGAATGCGGTCGACGTCGACGTAGAGCGCGGCGGTCGTCTCACGATTTTTCGGCGTGGGGATTGGAATCTTCGCGAGCGGTGTGAAAAGCGTCTTCACCTCCACGTTTTGTTTTTCGAGGAGCGCCCGCAACGTGTCACTGCCGCCCGGATCGTTTCCGGAGATTTGTTGCTGACATCCTGTGAGAAAAAAAACGGTCAGCATGACCGCAGCTGCCATGGCTCGTTTGACGATCCACGTGGCGCGCTCTTGCGCGACGCTCACTCCGCCCATCGATGGCTCGCGTCCGCCGAAGCGCACGACCTCGATCTCGCGAACCAAATCTCGCAGCGGCGGCTTCGCTTCCGAATCGCTGCACGCGCGCACGTACTCGCCGTGCGTCTTCTCACGCGCAATCACAATCGCCCCATTTTTGTCGAGTGAAAGCAGTGCGGCGTGCAAGTACCGATAGAGCGCGTGGTCGAGCTTTCCTTGCTGCGCGAGCAGGTTCGCTTCTTCGAGAACGCGGGTGGGGTCTTCGTCGCGCGACAGTTTAAGAAATGCGCTTTGCGTCTTCGATGGCAACGCGGGCAGCTTGATTGCATCTGCATCATCGCGCTTCTCGCGTCGCGATTGGGTAACCGCTTGGATGAGCGGATAGAGAACGAGGCCGAGCACGATGCCGGCCACGACCCAAACGCCGAACCAACCGAGCAGACCGGCGAGCTTGGCGATGGTCTTCGCGATCCAATCGAGCGCGGACGTCAGCCAAGCGGGAAACGACGAAGGCTTCGGCTCGAGCGCATCGCAGGCGTCGGCGTAGGGTTGGCAATTCGGGATCTGTTTCGAATAGTCGCAGAGCCGTTTTGCGTCCGGGCTCAGGAACGGCGGTGGATGCGTGCAGAATGCACGATGGTCGGCGGCGACGCTCGAGGCGTCTCCTGCGGCGCGCGCCGGATCGAGCGTGGCGTTCGCCTGCAGCGAGAAGAGCATCACGAAAGCCCATAAAAATAGAGCGAAAGCGCGTTTCATGAAACACCCGCACGAGCACGCAACGTGAGCGCCAGAAAGCGCGCTTGGATATCCCAGCCCTCTAGCTTGGTCCGCAGATTCAAGTAGATCAGAAAGCGCGACGTGGCGCAGAAGGGGACGAAGATCCAAAAGCCGAGCATCGCCATGTAATTTCCGCCGCTCGTGAATGTGGATTCGGGCGGAGAAATTTCCAGCAAGCTGCCGAGCAACTGGCGGCCGACGACGTCACCCAAAAGCAGCGCGGAGGCCAGCGTTGCAATGCTGAGAAAGAGCCACGCACCGAACGCGTCGCCGCTTTGACTCATCGCGAGGCGCCATCCGCGGGTCGTTGCCTTCGAGAAAGGGACGCCCTCGAGCAGCACGATTTCTGGAAGAAAAAGAAACGCCGGCGCGACGAAGAAGACCGGCAAGAAACAGAGGACCGCGCTGAGCACAATCACGAGCGCTTGAAAAATGCGCGCGAGCACGATGCGCGGAAGCACACCAAACGTCGCAAAAATAGCCTCGCGCGCGGTTGCTCGTTCCTGGAACACCAGCTTCGAGGCGAGCATGGTGAACGGCGTTTGTGCGAACGCACCCAACAAAAGCGCCGCTCCCCAACCCACGCCCCAATTGACGTTCGTGCCCAACCAAACACACGCAGCGTATGGCACGATCAACGCGACGAGCGCGACCTTGGCGTAGAGCCACGCGTGCGTGGTGATGAATCGAAACGAAAGATCGAGGACGTCGAGCAGCGGACGATCGCGCAGACGCACACGCATTTGGAGGCCAGCTCCGAGGGCGGGGTTCTCTTGGGTGTCGATCATGAGCCACCTTCGATTTCGAGAGTGGGTTTCGTGCGCCCGCCGGCCACGAGATAGGTGAGGATGGTCAAGAGCGCGATGGCTCCGACCGCGCGTTTGATTTCGGCGGGGATGCTGGACGCTGACCAAAATGCTTCGATG
>JBDTFL010000802.1:0-3750 GCA_039937955.1 Polyangiaceae bacterium
GTCGAGCTTGCCGCGAACCCACGGCTCCGAAATTTTTCTCCAATTCGCCTCGGCGCCGAGACCTGCGAGCACGCTGTACAGACCCCACTGCAGACGATTCACGAACGTGTGATCGGTCGGCATGTTGATGGGCTTCGGCATGTTCGGCAGTGTTTCGTCGGGCTTGAAGATGACCTTTTTTCCGTTGCGAACGAGATAAGCGACGGCCTCACGCGCGTACTCGTGCGTGAACGTGAAGTTGCCGTCGAACACCGGGGGCGTCGTCACCAGCTTCGTGTAGCCGACGAAAAGCTCGAACGCTTCGGGGTCGCTCGGATCGAAGCCGAAAATATCGATGCACGCTTTTTCGAAATCATCCCAACGCCCGTCTTGCTCCGCGATCAGCGTGCGACGCATGCCTTCGAGCAGCGGATTCGGCAGGCGTTTCGAGCAACCAAAATCCAAGAATGCGACTTTGCCGCCGCCCAAAAACCGGTAATTTCCAGGGTGCGGGTCAGCGTACAGCAAACCATGCTTGTACATTGCACGCATCATGAAACGCCAAATCGTCTGGCCCGCCGCGTTCTTGTCCGCCTGCGAAGCCTCCGCGCAAAAGGTCGAGTAGTCCTGACCGACGATGAAGTCTGCCGTCAAAACCCGACGCGTCGTCAGCGCGTGATGCACTTTCGGAATCACGATCTCCGGATCGCCCGCGTGGATGCGCCGAAAAATTTCCGCCGTGTCGGCCTCGCGTGAGTAGTCGAGCTCCGCCAGAAAAACCGCTTTCACCTCGTCGAGCGTTTCTTTGGTGTGATAACGGCGACCGACCGGCGCGATCATCGTCTCCAGCAGCGACAAGCTTTTCAGATCATTTTCGATCGCTTTGTCGATCCCCGGATACTGAACTTTCACCGCGACTTGATCACCGCCGCGAGTCGTTGCGCGATGCACTTGTCCGATGCTCGCCGCAGCAAATGGCTCTTTTTCCCATGTTTCGAAGACTTCTTCGGGCTCGGCGCCGAGCTCTGCGATCACGACTTTGCGCGCTGCTGTCGCTGACAGCGGCGGCGCTTTGGCCTGCAGCTTCTTCAGCGTCTCTTGGAATTTTTCTTCGTAGCCGGGCGGCGCAAGCCCATCGATGTACGAAGCCATTTGCCCGAGCTTGAGCGGCAGACCTTTCATCTCGCCCAATGTTTTCAGCATCGCCTGCGCGGTCTTCTTCGCGCTCTCGCCGATTTTCCTGCGCGCTTCGATCTCTTCTTCGGCATTTCGCTTCACGCCGATCGCCCGCTTCATGGCCTCCGCGGCCATCGGAAATGCGCGAGGAGCGAGCGCGGTGAGCCGTGCGATACGGCCGAGGCGTGACGTTGGCGGTGCGTCGGGGCGAATGCTTGCCTTCTTCGGCTTTGCGTTCACAGCGGCGGGCGCGCTCTTCTTCACACCGTCATTGTCGGACGCGCCCATCGTGGCTGCATTATGGGAACTCGGACCGTAGAAAACCAGCGTTCCCTTTTTTTCGTGGGGTAAGGTGCTCACCTATGAAGGCGATCCGACTGATCTTCGCAACTGCCGTTATTTTCCCCTTCTTGCTCGCGGTCGGGTGTGACCTGCGCAAACCCGACACGACCGACGGCGGCGCTTCCGTTTCCGTGACGGCGCCCGCAACGACCGACACGGCAGCGCCGACGACGAATACCGCAGAGGCAGCGACGGTCGTCGCGCCGATCGCGACGGTCGCACCGGCTGGCGCGAAGCCGACCGGAAAAACCGCGAAGCTCCCGAATGGCCAAACCGGCGCGGTCGTTACGCTCACGGACGGCGGCACGGCGGTCGTTCCGCAATCGGCCGACGGCGGAATTCCCGGCCTCGGTGGTTTCGTGATGCCGCCGCTTCCGACCAACATCGCCATCCCGAGCTCGATCCCGCGCACGTTGCCGAGTGGCTTTCCGACGACGCTTCCGAGCGGCTTTACGATGCCGACGTTCCCGCCGGCGCCCGCAGCGAGTCACTGATCGAGCTATTTTAAAGGGTGATTTGCGATCGCAGGGAATGCAGTGAACGCTGAATCAATTGCACACGTGACGTCGCCCAGCCCGTTGCCGCGAAAATTCGCGCGCTACACACTCTTCGATTTCGTCGGGCGTGGCGGCATGGCAGAAATTTATTTAGGGAGATCAACCACCGAGCTCGGAGCCGCGCGGCTGTCGGTCGTGAAATTGATTTTGTCGGAGTACGCAGCGCTTCCGAAATTTGCGGAGATGCTGACGTTCGAGGCCAAGCTCGCCGCGCAGCTCAGTCACGCCAACGTCGTTCAAGTCTTCGATCTCGGTCGCGAGAACGATCAGCTCTTCATCGCGATGGAGTACGTCGAAGGCTTCGATCTCAACGCGCTGCTGAGACGCTGTTCGAAGCAGAAAATCCCGCTCCCCGTGGAGTTTGGTCTTTTCATCGTGGCCTGCGCGCTTCGCGGTTTGGATTATGCGCATCGTCGCACCGACGACACGGGTCGCCCACTCGGCATCGTGCATCGCGACGTGTCGCCTTCGAATTTGCTCATCTCGTTCGAGGGTGAGGTGAAGCTTTGTGATTTCGGAATCGCGCACGCCAACGACGCGATGACGAATTTGATCGAGGCGCCCGTAGGTGACGGCGCAACGCCGTATCGTCAGCCCGAAGAAAATCTCAGCGAAGCATTGCAAGGTAAGGCCGGCTACATGTCGCCCGAGCACGCGCGTGGTGAGGTGATCGACGCGCGCGCTGACGTATTCGCAGCGGGCATCGTTTTGTGGGAGCTCCTCGCAGGTCGTCGTTTGTACAAAATCGGCGACGGCTCGAACGGCACGTCACTTTTGGAAATCGCACGAAAGGCCGAAATTCCAGCCTTTCCAGCGCGTGGTCTTCCGCACGAGGAGAAGCTCGTGGCGATCGTCAACAAAGCGCTCGCGAAGGACAAAGCGGATCGTTACGCGTCGGCTTCGGCGATGCTGAAGGATCTCGAAGGCTACGCGATCGACGCACGAGCGATGGCAAGCCCGCTGAAGCTGGGCGAGTGGATGGCCGAGCATTTCGGAGCAGAGGTGATCGAACGACGTCGCGCGCGCGAACGCGGAGCAGCGGCGATCGCGAAAGGTCCGCTCGTGGTGCTCACGCCAATCGCATCGCCGAAGATCGAAGAAAAAGATCTGCTGCCGCTCAAAGACGTTTCGTCGTCGGCGCTCTTGAATGATCCGTCGTCGGGCGACGTGAACGCGCCAACCAAAGAGCCGTCGCCAACCCCGAGCGACGTTCGCAAAGTTTCGTCGGCCGACGATCTCCACCTCGCGCCCGTCGCCGTTGCTGCGCCACTTGCCGCACCAACCGAGGGGCCAATGGCTGCATTCAGCATTCTCGTGCGGGTGCTCGCGGTGAGCATCGTCGGTCTGCTGATTACGGTGGCGATTTTTCTCGCGTTGAATCACGGCTAGTCGGTGAAGCTCGCAGACGTTGCATTGCCCGTTCCGCTCGCGCATGCGTTCACGTACACGCTGCCCGATGCGTTGAATGATCGCGCCGTTCCCGGCGCACGCGTGGTCGTGCCGTTCGGAAATCGCAAAGCGGTCGGCGTCGTAGTGGACGTGCGCGAAGGCGAGCCGCCGAAAAATGCGAAAGCGATTTTGGACGCGCTGGATGACGAGCCCGCGCTGCCGCCCGATCTGCTCGCGTTCTTGCGCGACGTTTCGCATTACTACCTCGCGCCCATCGGTGAGGTGATCAAGCTTTCGCTCCCGCCCG
>JBDTFL010000803.1:0-2999 GCA_039937955.1 Polyangiaceae bacterium
CGCGATCGGGGTCGACGACCTTCGGTTGACCAATTGCTCGCGCGCGCGCCACGCGTTTGAACACCGGATATGTCGTGAGCGCCAAACAGAGAGCTCCGCTCACCGCGCCCGTGATCATCGCACTGCCGCCGAGCAGCATCGCAGCGATGGCGAAGGCAACGGCACCGGCCCACCAGGGCCACGCGGACGCCGGGCGCGGAACGATGCGCGTTTCGATTTTTCTCGCCGCCCCGCGAATGACGCCGAGCTCTTCGATCGAGTCGATCGGTGACACGCGCGCGATGGCTTGCACCGGACACGCGGCAACACAGGCGGGTCCTTCGTCACGACCTTTGCAGACGTCGCATTTCACCGCGACAGTCGCGGAAAGTGCTTTTTTTGTAGCCGATCGTGGCGCCATCTGGATGTTGTCCCAAGGACAACCCTTCGCGCAATTTCCGCAGCCGATGCAGATCTCCTCGCGAATGAAGACGTCACCGCGCGGGTCGCGACCGATGGCGCCGGTCGGGCAGTCGATCATGCAGGCGGGGTTCTCGCAGTGCTGACAGCTGTTCGGCAAGAGCAGCGACGAGGCCTGCTCTGCTTCGCCGCTGACGACTTTGTCGCCGCGCCGTACCAGCCGCGCAACGCCGTCGTCGTGCGAGGTCGCGCAGCTCCACGCGCAATGACCGCATCGCACGCACGAGTCCTGATCGATGACGAGGAGCGAGCGCGCGACCTCGAGTCGATACAAATCCTTCATCACGTGTTGCGTAGTCATTGCGTCGAGCGCGACGCGCACCTGACGCGCGGCGCTCTCTTTCGTGGTGCGACGTGCTTGCTCGAAAAATTGCGGGTGCCGCGACGCGACCTCGCGAACCGCATCTGCGCGAATCGCGATGACCGAGCTCACCCCGCTCGCGATCGCGCTCATGCTGTGATGCGCGTTCGCTTCGAGCTCGACGTCTCCGACCTCGTCGCCGCGCGCCAGATAAGCTCGGACGTGCGCTCGGCCGTCGTCTTCGCTCTGGAGCTGCAACATGCCGTCGACGACGAAGTACATGTGCGTAGCGATGTCATCCGCGCGAAAGAGCGGCGTTCCGCGCGCGATCGTTTGCATCTCGGACGCATCGAGAAAGGCCTCCAGATCTTTTTCGTCGAGCTCGCGCGTCAGAGCCATCGTGCGGAGTAAATCGAGGGTTGCTGCACGTTCGAGCGAGCGTTTTTTCGCCGCCAACAGCGCGTTCCCACCCGAGCGCTCCGCGGCGCGCGAGAAAATTCCGACCGGTACGCGGGCGATGCGCGCTCCTTTCGCGGTGATGGCCTCCATCTGGCGGCTCGCACCCGCGCGTAGCATCGACTCTTCGCCGAAGACCTCGCCCGCAACGACGCGCCGGAGCACACGAACATTTTCTTCGCCGCGTGGCACGGCTCGAACTTCGATCTCGCCATCCTCCACCACGAAAAAATCGTCAGCGGGCTCGCCGATCGAAAATGCCTTTGCGCCCTTCTTCAAATTCTCGATTCGACCCGCCGCCTCGATTTCCGCGCGACCGCGTTCGTCGACGCCGCGCAATGCGGATGCATCCCAAATTCGATCTGACCAGCCGGTCACTCGATCCTCGTGCGTACGTCCGCGAGGTCCAAAATTTCGAGTCGATCGAGCATCGAGAGCGTCACTTGCGGGCCGTTCGGCCGCTTCCCTTGCGCCGCTTGCTCCTTTTCGTAGTCGGCGAACGCGCGGATCAAGTACGGCGGAAACGCCCTGAAATGAAGCTTCGCGTGGACGTCATAGGGTGGCGGATGACCGCTGGAGTCGAGCACATAACGATACGTGAGCGCGACATTCGGAGGAGCCGAACGTGTGTCGATGATCGCGTCGGGTGCTTTCAAGAGCCCGCGCTCCGCGTCGAGCGAGCCGACCGGAAAATAAGTCTCGAAGAATTCATTTCCGCCCGACAAGTTCGAACGACATTCGCCGGTGTCGACATCGTACGCGCCGTCGTCGAATTTCCCGGCGCGCGTTCGCGCTTGATCACCGGTCGCGTTACATTTGCCGAATACGTCGATCTCTCCAACGCAGCGAACACATCGCAAAAATCCGTTTTGAAAATTCACGAGACCACGACCCACGAAGAGTGAGCCACCGGCGTTCGGGTTCGGCGACCACGCGGGCGCGTCCGGACCATCGATGACATCCGCTCCAAAAACACCGAGCGGGCGACCCAGGAAATCGCGCGCTGCGTCCGACGTGTTCACGCGCGAAAATATTTTGTCGCCCAGGTCGTCCTTGGCGCTCGCGATTTTGCCGACTTCGTAGACGAGGCCGCCGCGTGCGTCGGTGACCTCGAGCTCGACCCAAATTTCGCGCTCCTGGCTGAAGCCGGCCGGCACGCGATGACCCGCGCCGATATTTTCGACGTGAATGGGAATTTCGATCTTGCCGCCCGAACGCGTTGCCTCGGCGATCGAAAACTCGAACGCCGATTTGAGCAGCATGCGCTGACGTGCGCGCATGCCCAGCGGGGTGCCCGATGCGTCGAGCGCCAAGTCGTCGATGAATTTTTCCGGAAACGCGGGCGCGAGTGGAAAATCTACGCTCGTGAAATAGTGGGAAAAAATAGGCTGATTGGCGTCTTTCGACATTTCGCCTGGTACGCGCGCAACGAAATGCGTCCCGCTCGGGCAGTCGTCGTTTTGCGATCCGGACTTGCTCACCGCCGCGCCGGGCTCGCAGCTGCCGGGATACAAGCTCATGTGACAGCCTTGGCAGGTCGCCGCTTTTTTTCCGGCGCGTTCTTCGCCATCGGCCCACGCGCGCCACTCGGAATAGGCATTGCGTAACCGTTTGAAGTGCTCGCCGCGTTCGCGCACGCCGATCGCGTCGGTGCCAAACAGTCGAACGTCGTGGCACGCGCCGCAGAACTCGCTGCTCGATCGATATTCACGTGCGGCGTCGGCGGAGCTGCGATGCACAATTGGATCGTTGAAGCTCGGCTGTTTGGAAAGAGCATCGCGAA
>JBDTFL010000804.1:0-3348 GCA_039937955.1 Polyangiaceae bacterium
CGGCTACATTTATCGATCGGAGCTCAAAAAAGGCGTGCACGCGAGCACCGCGGCAACCCCGCTCGATCCACGCGCGCAGCAATATTTGACGGCTGGTGAAGCTGCATTGCTCCAAGGTGATCTCGACACCGCAAAGACCAACTTCGACAGAGCAAGCGGCGTCGCCGAAAAAGATCCGCGCGTGCTTTTGCCCGAAGCGCGTCTCGCAACGATTCGCGCCGACGTTCCGTGGCTCAAACAAAGACTGCTCGCGCCAGCTGGCGCCGTGGTTCCCGCAAACGCGCAAGCGGAAATTGCCGCGAACAAAACGCTTCTCGACGATCTCGCCGCGCAGGCGAAAAAAGCGGCGGATGATGCGGTTGCAGCGTCTCCCGACGACCCAGCGGCATTGCGCGTGAAGGTCGACGCGCTTCGGATTGCGGGCGATCGCGACGCAGCGCGCGCGCTCGTAGGTCGCGTTGCAACGAATGCTTCGCAGCCCGACACGGCCTATGTCCTCGGCGCGCTCGACCTTGCGGAGCTCGATCCGCCGTGGTCCGTGGTGCTCGAACGATTGCGAACGGCGGCGGCCGGTGAAGCCGGTCTCGGTCGTGCGCGCGCGGCGCTCGCGTATGGGCTCGCGCGTTCGGGTAATGTTGCTCAGGCACGCCAAGAGGCGGATCGGCTTGCAGCGCTCGCGCACCCGCCGCCGCTCGTCCCGCAGCTCCGCGCGTACATCGACGGCGCTCAAGCTGCTGCGTCGACGGATGGTGGTGTTGCCGGCGTGGTCGGAACAGCGCCGGTTTCGGTCGACGTGAGCAAGCTGCCATCAGCGGCAAATCCCACTGCGAATGGTGGTGGCAGTGGTGGCGGCGCGTTGTCCAGCGACCCGCGCACCCTTCTCTCGCAAGCGGATACGGCACGTCAGAAAAAAGATTTTCCACGCTCTCGCATGCTCTACGAAGCGGCGCTCGCCAAAAATCCGAACGACTCGGAAGCGCTCTCGGGGCTCGGTGATGTTTCTCACGACGAAAAAGATTTGCAGGGCGCCGAGGCCTTCTACAAGCGCGCTATCGGCGTGAACCCCACGTTTCTACCGGCTTTGATCGGCCTGGCCGACGCGACGTGGGATCTCGGCGACCATGCGGGCGCACAAAAGCAATACAAGGAAATCACCGACCGATTTCCGGAGGGCAGCTATTCTGCGCGCGTGAAACAACGCTCGAGCGACGCGCCCGCGCCAACCGAAACGCCGACAGCTGCAACACCCGCAGACCCTCCGGCAAACCAGTAAACGGATGACCCATCCCATGATTCAAATCCGAAAACGTGCAGCGCGTGTCGTTCTCCTGGTGGCGATGCTCTCGACTGCGGTCGCATGTCACGGGCGCGCGCGTCCGACCTCCGGATCTGGATCGAGCTCGTCGTCGAGCGAGCCGCATTCGGGACCCTCAGTAGCGCTCATCGACGTACGCGAAGGCTTGCCGGAAAAATCGGAAGCATCGCTGTGGGGCTTTGGCCCGAAGGCTCACGATTTTCCGGAGCTTCTTGCGGTCCTCGACAAAATCGAAAACGAGAAAGACACGCGCGGCGTTCTCGTGCGCTTCGGAATCACGACGTTCGGAGTGGCACGCGCCGAGGAGCTCGGCGAAGCGCTTGCGCGCGTTCGAGCCAAAAAACCAGTCATTTGTCACGCCGACGGCTTGAGCAACGCCACGCTTTTTGCGGTCGCGCGGGGTTGCACGACGGTCGTCGTTCCGGTGAGCGGCGAGGTGAACTCGGTCGGCATCGCCGCGCAGATGATCTACTTGCACAAGCTGCTCGCCGAGGAGCTGCACCTCGACATCGATTTTTTGCAGGTCGGAAAATTCAAAGGCGCGGAAGAGCCGCTCACGCGTGATGGCCCAAGCCCCGAGGCTCGCGAATCTCTCGAGACGACGCTCGCCGACATGCGCGAGAGTTGGCTCGGCGTCATCCGCGTCGGCAGAAAACC
Source organism: Polyangiaceae bacterium (assembly GCA_039937955.1). Taxonomy (GTDB): domain Bacteria; phylum Myxococcota_A; class Polyangia; order Polyangiales; family Polyangiaceae; genus JAICXU01. The sequence continues at coordinate 1,973 of JBDTFL010000804.1, forward strand.
CGGCGGCGACGCTGCTGCAGAAGACGGTCCGTACCTCGCCGGCAAAGCGAAAGAGAAGGGGCTCGTCGACGAGATCGGTTATTTCGACGACGCACGCGAAACTGCAAAAAAGGTGGCTGGCGTGAATCGCGTCGTTGCGCGTTTCGGAACCAGCGCAGACACGAGCAACGACGATCTCGGCGAGCTGGTCCGTTCAATCGCGGGCGATCAGAGCTCCGCACCGGTCGTCGTGCTTCGCGCGATCGGGGGAATCGCGCATCCTTCTGGCTCGAGCGCGCTCACGGGCGACGGCATCACCGAAAAAGAGCTGAGTCGCGCGATCCTCCATCTCGAAAACGACGACGACGTGAAGGCGGTCGTCTTGCGCATCGATTCACCCGGCGGCAGCGCGCTCACGAGCGATCTCATCTGGCATCGGCTGATGAAATTGAGAGCCAAAAAGACGCTCGTCGTGAGTGTCGGCGACATGGCGGCGAGCGGCGGTTACTACCTCGCGAGCACCGGACAGGTGATCTTCGCGGACGCAACGAGCATCGTCGGATCGATCGGAGTCGTCGGCGGAAAAATCGCGGTCGGCGACGCTCTCGAACAGATCGGCGTGCACGGCGAGACGTTCGCAGCAAAGCGCGGCGATCCGAAAGCGGCCTCGCGTGCGGCAATGGAATCGATCATCTCGAAGTGGGACGACGACACGCGCGCGCGCATTTTCGAGCAGATGACGGGCATCTACAATTTGTTCTTGGCCCGCGTTGCCGAAGGGCGCGGTTTGCCGGTCGACAAAATCGCCGTGAGCGCCGAAGGGCGTATTTTTACGGGTCGCGAGGGCAAGGCGCGTGGCTTGGTCGACGAGATCGGCGGGCTCGAAGAAGCGATCGCCAAAGCACGCGAGCTCGCGAAATTGAGCGCCGATGCGAAGGTCACTTCATACGAGGATCAGCCTAAATTCGTGGAGATGCTCGGCGGCTCCGACGCTCCGAAGGCGGCGATCAGGATGCCGAGCGCGATGGACATGCTGCGCAACGTGGCGCCGGAAGCCGTCGGACAAATCGAGCCGTTCGCCGAAGCACTCGCTCCCGTCACGCGCGGCGATCACATGCTGCTCGCGATGCCGTACGCGATTCTAATTCAGTAACCTCTTCGAGATACGGACGAGGCGCCGCGAGATTCTTCGCGGTTCGTCGCGCTCTTCGGTAGCATTGCGATGCCCATGGGAGAGCCGGACGATCGTCCAAATGAGGCGGGCGCGCAGCGACAAGCGCGAGCCACGTTGCCGCCCCCTGAGGTCGGACGAACGAGTGATGTCGGAAATGAGCCGCCCGCCGAAGGTCGCCTCACGCGGCGAACCGGCGCGCGGGCCGACGAAGCGTACGTGCGCG
>JBDTFL010000805.1:0-2723 GCA_039937955.1 Polyangiaceae bacterium
CCCGGGGTAGGAATGCGATCGAAGAACGCCGGAGCTCCAGGACGAACGCGCTCGAAATGTCTCGTCACGACCTCCATCGCGCGTCCGACGTCTTTGGCCGATTCACCGACGTCCGCATCGAAGAGAGCCTTAGCGACGATCTCCATCGTGAGATGCATCAGGTCTTCGTGGAGATTCATCGTCGAGCCTGGTTGCCAACGATCGGCCGCGCGCTCGGCGTACGCGACCATCACTTCTCCGTACGCGCTGATTCGTTCTCGATGAAACGCAGGTTGCGCGAGGCGACGCTGACGCCTCCAAAAGTCCCCTTCGCTCGTCAGAAGACCGTTGCCGAGAACACGTGAAAGACCGTGCGTTCCTCGATCTTTTTGAAACGACTTGTTGTCTCGAATCAGGAGGTTCTCGATGTGATCCGGATGCGCGAGAAGGACGATTCGACCTCCCGGCATTCCGAGGTCCGAGACGTCGCCGAGCGCGCGCGCACATCGCTCGGCGTACCGCGGAGGATGACGCGTCAGCTCGAAGAAGCTCCCGAGGATCGGCAAACCCGCTGCTCGCGGCGGAAGACGCATCCCTTTCGTCGACCGAAAGCGATCGAAGCGCGGTGCGAGCTCTTTCTGAGTCGAGTCGTAAAAGGCACGAAATGACGGCATTCCCCTGCCGCCAAGCCTCAAGGAACGAAGACGGTGTCGCCCGCGACGAGCGTAAGATTCGCTTCTGGATGCTTTCGATCGGCGATGTCGTCGTAGTTGATCGGAATGCGGCGCGTCTTTCCATCGGTCGCGACGCGAACGAGCTCGACCGAGCCGGTGTCTGCGAAGCGCGTCGGTCCGCCGGCCATGGCGACGGCCTCAGCGACAGTGACGTAGTAGTTGGAGTTGAAGGTGCCGGGATTTTGAACCTGTCCCGTCACAGTGAATCGGTAGCTCGCGACAGCGCTCACGGCGACCGTCACGATCGCCGCTTCGGCTTTGACGAATTTGGCGAGCTTCGCAGTGATTTCGCCACGCACCTGCGTGGGCGTTTTTCCTGCGACCTGCAGATCTCCGATGAGCGGCATCGTGATCGTTCCGTCGGGCCTGACGAGGGCACTGGTCGAGAGATCGTTGTTCTGCCAGACGTTGATCTGCAGCGTGTCGCTCGCGCCGATCACGTACTCGTGCTTTCGCGGATCGTATTCTTGTGAGTAGTCGTAATGAATCGAAGAGCCGCAACCGAACAACGTCAGCGCGGTCGACAGCGACAAGGCCCAAAGACTGAATCCCCGCAGTTTCACGGCGGCCACATTACACAGATGCCCTCGGCTTGTCATGGCCATCGAGCCCTATTTGAGATAGGCAAAAGGGCGAGCTTCGCAACGCAACTAGATTACCGTTGGAACTCGTAGACGGAGCCAAGGACCAAGATCCGGCTGAGCTCGTCAAGGGCGGTGAGCGATTCTTGATAGAGCGATGGGTCAGAGAGATCTTTGGGCTCGAGCTTGTCGCGGTAGTGTTTCTCGACCCACGCGGTGAGCTGCGCCTCGAGCGAAACGTCGAAGATGACCCGCGCTGACATCAACGCGATCTCACTCGGACGAAGCGGGATCCGCTGACGTAAACACGCGGGGCCCCCGCCGTTCTTCATCGATTGGCGCACGTCGAGGTAGATGATCCGCTTCACCGGATTGTCGCTCTCGACGACGCGCTCGAGGAACGCGCGCGCGCGTGGGTTCTCCTCGCTCTCGGTCGGCGCGACGATCGCCATGTCGCCACCGGGCAACACGAGCACTTGCGAATTGAACGGATAGGCCGCGACCGCGTCGGCCACTGGCAAGTCAGCCTCTGTCGCGACGATCGCACGAAACGAATCGCCGATGGAACGCTTAAGCCTTTCGAGCAGCGCCTCGTGATCGAGGAACGCGAGCTCATGGAGCATGAAGAAGCTCCCCGTTCCAACCGCGAGCACATCGGTGTGAAACGCTCCGCGATCGATCCCATCTGGATGCTGTTGCGGGAACACGGCGCGGTCGCTGTCGAGGGACAAAAGCCTCGCTAGCGCCTCAGACGCTTCACGCGTTTGTCGTGCAGGAAAGTGCTTCGGCTGAAGCTCGCTAGAGCCCCACGTCGAACGCCCCCACGCAAAGAGATGCGTCGCGCGGTCCTGATTTCCATTCCCATCCGACGCGTAAAGGCGCGTGTGATTCGCAGCACCTTCATCGGAATAGTGAGCGCCGCCAGGGAGCGGCTCATGCACGACGAAACGTGATGGATCGCCGAAGATCGCACGCAACACATCGCGAGTCGTCTCGGCTTCGATCGCGCGATGAAACATCGTGCGAAGGTTCGCTGGAACGATGTGGACGCGCCCGTCGAGCGTGTCCGAGCCAGGCGAAACTGTCGCCGCGTTCGCGGACCACATCGCCGAAGCGCTGGAAACCAGCCGGAGCAAGTGCGGATGCTTTTCTGCGACGCGCTTGAGGATCACTTCGTCCGACCCGGTGAAACCGAGCGTCCGTAAGGTAGGCACATGAGGCCGCAGCTGAGGCGGAAGGACCGCGACCGTCACACCCAGATCACGAACCGCTCGCATTTTTCGGAGGCCTTGAAGAGCAGCGCCGCGTGGGTTCGAGACAGATCCGTCGTTTTCGGTGCTCGCGACATTGCCGACGGAGAGCCCCGCGAAATTGTGCGACGGCCCAACGATTCCGTCGAAGCTCACCTCGATCAGGGCGTCCGGATCCG
>JBDTFL010000806.1:0-3019 GCA_039937955.1 Polyangiaceae bacterium
AATTTGAATCCGTAGGACGTTTTAATTCTCCGACGACAAGTGCACCTCGGCGCGATGTGAGGCGACAACGACGATTTCGTCATTGAAAACGCCATCTCCGGCCATTACATCGAGCGGCGAGCTTAAAGCGCTGAATCGCTGCAATTTGCCGGAGAATTCGTCATGCGCGCTCAAATCGTTTTGGGTATTTCATTTGCGTAACGGTGATCACCGACGCGGGCTTCGATGGGGACGGCGGACGACGTCATCGCGACGGCGGCGCCGGACGTGACGGCGGCTTTGGCTTCGACGGCGGGTTCGGCAGCGACGGCGGGATCATCGTGACCGACGCGGGCGTAACTCCGCCTCCGCCACCCGATGGCGGCTCGCAAGGACCACGCGACGCCGGCCCCCTCACAGGACCGCTTCTTCGCGATGCGAACGGCGTCGTGCTCGGCGAGATCGTTTCGATCGCAGCAGACAGCGCCACCTACACGATCATCACCAGCACCGATTATTTCGTCGAAATCAATTTCGACGGAACGTTCACCGAGCAAGCGTTTCTGTATTCCGGCGCGAGCTGCAGCGGCGCTGCTTATTTGTATTCCGGCACGCAAAGCCGCGAGATGTTCGGTAACGAGGTCCTCTATTCGACCAGTCAGCACACCTACTTGATCCCGGCGGGTCCGCTCACCAACGGCGCCGAGGCCTCGATCGCGGTGAGCAATGCCTCGGCAGGCGATCCTTGCGTCGACGGTGCACAGGTCGGCGTTTACGGATGGCCGCTCGTCGCGACGACCTCTGCAAACGTCGGGTTGCCCGACACCATCGTGGCGCCTCTCAGCTACCCGTGATTTGCGGTCAATTACCTTCTTCGATGATGGTCGCTGCGGGCGCTTTGTAGCCGCCCGTTTCGAAGCCGCTCTGGAGCGCTTCCAAAACGTCGGACTCGAAGCTGAGCGTGTTCTGCGTCTCCGAGCACGACGCCAGCAAACCGAGCGCGTGCACGGTCCACTTTTGCGTGCGTGAAACCGTTTCTGTGGTGAGGTCGACGATCTTGATCTTGCCCATGTCTTCTTTCGAAAGACCGTTCAAGGTCACACCGACGGTGCCGCCTTCGAAGGTGACGCCTGGATTGAAGCCCGAGAGCTGCGGACGCTTGCCGGTTTTTTCTTCGAGGATGTCGGCAACGATGATCGGCACCTGCTTTTGAATCGCCGAGCTGATGCCTTTGACGGCCATCGGGAAGCCGATGACTGCCGCGCCGTTCGCGATCTTCGCGTCGTCGACGGCCTGACGAAGATTGACGACGACCACGCCGAACTGCTTCTTCACGTCGGCGGATGCTTTGCCTGCGTTGGTCTTCGCGGAGTCGATCAGCGCTGATTTCAGCGGTTTGATCGCGTCTTCCGCTTTGTCGGCCTGTGCGTCCAAATCAGCGGCGTTCTTTTTGTGATCCGCTTTCTGCGCGGCGGTGACGCCCTTCACGTCTTCGGCGTCTTCTTCGGTCTGCTCTTGCGCTTTCAGATCGGCGAGCTCTTTCTCTTTCGCCATCACCTTGCCGTAAGCCGCGCCGAGATCCGCGTTCACCGCTGCCAGGACGTTCGGGTACTGTCCGCTAGAGGACTGAATTCCAGGGAGCTCTTTGGCCCAAACTTCGGAGGCGACGATTCGCGCTTTTTCGTTTTTGTAGGCGGGCTGCTCGCGAAAGATTTTGACGCTCTTCTGCGTCTCTCCTTTGTCCAATGCGAGCTTGTTCATCCAGTCGCTGTCGTTGTTCGCAGGAGTTGCGGTGAGAATGCGATTCACTTCCGCGGAGGTGGTCTCTGCTGCATCCGCGCGACGCACGACGACATTGAGCGGCGCCGGCTCGGTGACTGCCCAAGCGAGCTTCGGGTTCGCAGCCGCCGACAATGTTCCGCAACCGGAAGCAAACGTGAGAAGCGAGCCGCCGAGAATGGCGAGCTGAATGGCGCCGATCGCGTTGACGCGGGCGCTGAAACGGGTCTGCATGACGAGAGCTCCTTCGAGATTTCTTGGCGAGATTTCCTGACGAGATTTTCAGCGCGAAACCCTCTCCCGAAATCCATCGGGCGCTCGTTAGCGCGTCTGGTTGTCTCGAGGTACGCAGCTCTCGAAAAGTTCTCCCCTTGGGTCGCAACGAACTACGCTGTAAATATAGGCAGTTTGTGATTCAGCGCTTTGAAAAAGGGGCTCGTATGACCGCTTGGCGAGGCACCCTTACAGCGTCATATTTTTCGCGCGCATGGTCTGTGGCGTCTTTCGCTCTTTCTTCGTCCGCGAATCGCTGAAGGTCGACATCGAGGCGTTCACGCTGACGTTGATAGTCGTACTGGTACATCATCGCGATGTAGTGGCCGGTCGTGGCGAGGATGAGCGCGGTGGCGACGATGGCCGCCGCGAGCTTCGACCAAATCAAAATGAGCGGCGACAAAACCAAGCCGATCAAAAGCAGCCGGTTGTAGCGGCGATGATCGGCGGAAAGCGCGCGACCGCGATCCTCGAGCACCCGGCGCCACGCTTGGTATTTAACCTCGCGATCACCCACCCCCTGAACGTAGAGAACCGCGACCCGATCGGCAAGCTGCGCTAAGTTCCCGGCATGCGAGAGGCGCTCGACATTCGCGAAGGGGTCTTCGTGCCCGCCGACGCCATGGCCATGCACGCCACGCGATCGAGTGGGCCGGGCGGCCAGCACGTGAACAAGGTCTCGAGCAAAATCGAATTGCGCGTCGACCTCACGCGCATTTTCGGAATCGACGACGGCGCACGCGCACGCTTGCGGACGATGACGGCCAACATGGTGGACGCCGACGGATGGTTGCTCGTCAAAAGCCAACGCACGCGTGATCAGAAACAGAATCTCGAAGATGCGCGCGAAAAAGTGCGCGACCTGATTTTGCGCGCGATGGTGCGGCCCATCATCCGCCGAAAAACCAAACCGTCACGCGGATCGGTCGAGCGACGAATCAGCGATAAAAAAGCGCGGTCACGCACCAAATCCACACGACGCAACAAC
>JBDTFL010000807.1:0-5682 GCA_039937955.1 Polyangiaceae bacterium
CGTATGTTGAGAGCTCGCGACCGCGGCGCGCACCGACGCGTCTTCATCGTTCGTGAGGAGATTGATCTGCGCAGCGGTGATGGAATTTCGTCGGGCGACTTGTGCGCGAACGCCGGCGTCGTGATCCTTCACGAGCGGGTCGATCAGGGGTGAGTCAGCTTCGAGGTGCGTCGCCGCGTAAGCGCGAACGTCGGCATCCGCTGACGTTGCCCACAAAGTACAAATCGGCGCGCTCACTTTGCCGCCACGGAGCGCCTTGCGATCTTTGTCGGTGAGCCGGCTGTCGAAATGGCGCATCTGCTCATCGGTGAGATCGTCGCGCTTCGCGATCTTCACGGCAGCTTCATGATCGAGTGGGCCCGACTCCGCGAGCACGCGATCGTCTTCCTCTTTTTGTCGCGCCGCAATCTCGGCGCGCACGCGGGCGCGGCCCTTTCTGCCGCCGTGCTCGAGATCCTTCATGCCGTTGACCATCGCCAAGACTTTTTCGTCGGTGAGCCGGTACAGCAGAAAAAACGGGTGATCGAGCGACTTTGGAAAAAGCTGCGTGCGTTGTGCGTCCGACAAAAAATTAACCGCGTGACAATACGTACACGTTGCCGTTCGTCGATTTCCTTCCGGCGCGAGCGCGGCCCCGCACTGTTTGCATGCGATGACCTCGCCTTCTTTCTTCTTCGTGTGCTTCGCTTCGTCGTGCTCGTTGGAGTCGCCGACGATGCACCAGATGCGTGCGTCCCATTTGCGCGTGGAGTCGTCGGGCCAGCGAACGGCGATGACGTCTTTGCACGACGAGCAGGTCACGCTCGTCGCGTCCGCCTCGGGAATCGGAAGCGCGGCTCCGCACGAGCACGTCGCTGGTTTGCGAACGAGGCGCGTCGGGATGATGTAGCCGTCACCTTCGGCGAGCACGAAACCGTCTTCTTCGATCAACGCTTCGGTGACGCTGTCGTGATAACCGCCGAAGTTGTACGTGACGCCGCCGGTGCACGCGTCTTTGTGGACTGCAATGACGTCGCACAGCGTGCCGCATTGCACGCAATTCGTTTTCTCGCGTAATCCGGGAAGTGGATTTCGAACGCTGCAGTCGTTGCAGCGGATTGAGCAGCGCATCTCGAGCGAAAGAATCATCGGCCGATGACTATACGACCTCAGCGACGAACGAGGAAAGCCTCGAGGATTGCGCCGAGCTCGCGCGCTTCGACAGGCTTGCTCACCCAACCGTCGAAACCAGCGTTTGACTCGTTCTGTTGAGGCATCGCATCGGTCGTAGTGACGACGACCGGGACTCTTGCGAGTGTCGATCGTTGCCGTACTGCCCTCAATACTTGCTCGCACCCTCCACCAGGAACCCTTAGATCGACGAGAACGAGGTCTGGCTCATGTTCGGAGAAAATGGCGATCGCGGCCCCCGCCGATTCGGCCTCGAGAATGCGATGACCGCGAGGCACGAGAATGTCGCGAACCAGACGACGGCTCGCGCGATCGGCGTCGACCACCACGATCAATGCGCTCGATGTCGGGTTGGCCGTCGACGCGTCATTCGTTCCAGCGAGGGCCGAGCGCGCTTTCGGAAAGAGCGAGATTGGCAGGCTCACCGTGAATACCGAGCCACGACCGACCTGGCTCTCGACACGTATGGTCCCGCCGTGGAGCTCGACCAATTTTTTGCTCAACGCGAGGCCCAAGCCACTCCCTTCGATCGCGCTGTCGCGGGTCGTTGCGATCTGCTCGAACTCCCGAAAAAGACGCGACAGATCCTCGTCACGGATTCCGATGCCGGTATCGTGGACCGCGATTTCGAGTACGTCGCCGACCACCTTCGCTTCGAGGCGAACCGCGCCTCCACCATCGGTGAACTTAATGCCGTTGGACAAGAGATTGTAGAGCACTTGCTTCAGTCGCAGCTTGTCGACGAAAACCTTAGGGAGGCTCTCCGAGATCGAGCTGGTTAGTGAGACCCCTTTCTTCTCGGCGAGCGGCAGAATGGACTCACGCACCAATTCGCCGAGCTCGCGCACCGAGATTTCTTCGCGTGAGAGATCGAGCCGCCCGACTTCGACCTTCGACAGATCCAGAACGTCGTTGATGAGCATGAGCAGGTGTCGACCGCTTTGGAGGACTTGCTTCACGTAGTCCATCTGGACCTTCGTCAACGTGCCGGCCGATTCGAGCTCGAGCACTTCCGAGAAGCCGATGATGGCGTTGAGCGGCGTACGCAGCTCGTGGCTCATGTTCGCGAGAAACATACTCTTTGCTTGGTTGGCCAGCTCCGCGCGCTCCTTCTCACGAACGGCGTTCTCAGTCGCTTTTTGCGCTTCCTGACGCTCGCGCGTCATCTCCAGCTCCATGTTGCTGCGCTCCAGCGCTTCGTTCGATTGCTGCAGCGCCGCCGCTTGCCGCTTCCTTTCGCCGATGTCGCGCATGGTCACGAGATGCGACGGCCGCTGGTTGCTCGGAAACGGTTTGCTGCGAAACTCGACGTCGACGTCAGTGCCGTTTTTTGCGACGACGACGATTTCGGACTTCAGTTTTTCGATGGCAGTGGGTCGCTCGTCAGGACGCACGAGAGTGAGCGCGTTGCGACCAACCAGCTCGTCGCGCGAGAAGCCGAGCATGCGAACCAGCACGTCGTTGACCTGTACGATGCGCCCTGCTTCGTGGATCAAAACGCCTTCGAACGTCGAGTTGAACAACAACTGAAAATGCTCGTTGCTGGCCGCAAGATTTTTGATCACGTTGAGGCGTGATTGGAGACCGACGTTCGCCTGGAGGAGCACGGTGAACAATCCGGGCAAAAAAACCGACTGACGCAACGTCGGAATGAAAACCACCATGACGATCGAGAGGGCGCTCACGAAGATCGAATAGACGGTCATGACGCCACGCGAGAGGAGCCCGAGGCTCACGGCGCTGACGACGATGAACGCGCCGACGATCCAGTTCACGTCGCCGGCGTTTCGGAAAAAAAGATAAAAGTAGTGCGCGGTGATCAGCCACAGGCTGCATACCCAGAACGATCGCAAATGAAGCCGAATTGCCGAGGTAACGTAGCTTGCAGCGACGGGCGCCCAGATCGCGAGCACGACGAGGAATCGACTGAGGAATGGATTGAATGCGTTCGGTAGGAGCGCTTTTACCGCCAACCACCAAATCAAGTAGATGGTGCCGACGAGAATCGACAGCTCTCGATAGAGGCGTACCTCGCGTTCGGCTTCCGGCATGCATCGGGGATAACTTCTTCGCGGCTGTCCGCCAACAACAACGGCAAACGGCTGTCCGCGGCACGTCCGCAAACAGTCACACTTCGGTCAGGTCACCACGTTTGGGTTGGGCGTTGGTGCTTGGCCGACGTATCGCGATGATGTGTCCAAACAAGTTTCTCTGCCGGAAGGCGAATCGGGTTCGCAGCTCCTTCATCGCGTCGTGTCGGAAGCCGCGTCGACATTCGCCGAATCGCTGCCGGGGCTGAAATTTCCGGTCGATCCGAAGAAGTTCAAGAACACGTACGGTGATTCGCTTTCGCGTTTCGAAGCCGCGCGATTGGGCTCACCGAAGCGCGTCGAGATCGCCCGCGCGATTTGCGATGCAACAGCGACTGCCTGCGAGCTCGATGATGGATTCGAGCGCGTGCCGCTTCGCGAAGCATTGAAACGCCGAGTGCCCGACCGCGAGATCGCACCGGAAACGATGCACGGAAATGCGGCGCCCGACCTTCGCGTGGAGGTTCCGTTCGAAGGCAAGACGTTGCGCGGTGACGACGTGCTGCGTTTGGTGGATCGCTTTCACGGCGACCATCACATGACCGATGCAGCGCGCGACGGTCTGCATTGGATCGTGAAGCACACCGAAGACAATGGCGGCAATCTCGATCTGCGAAAGCACAAATTCGCAGTGCTCGGTGCAGCTGCCGAGCTCTCGCCCGCGCCACTTTTGCTTCGTGCGGGTGCGAGCGTTTTGTGGGTCGATCCGCGAACGCCCACCGCGCCGAATTCCGGAACGCTCGTCTACGATTCTTCCGCGCGCGATCTGCTCTCGCAGCCACAAGAGATCACGCAGGCCATCGAATGCTTCGCGGACGGTGAAAAAGTTCATGTCGGCATGTTCGCGTATGCACCCGGTCAAGCTCGTGAGCTTCGTCTCGCGGAGACGATGAATGCGATCGTCGAGCAGCTTGGTCAAAGCACCGTTGCGTCGGCAGCGATGTTCGTTTCGCCGACATCACCAGCCGCCGTTCAACCGGAAGATGCGGCGGTCGTCGCCTCACGCGGTCACGCGCCCGCTGCTTGGCAACGTGCGCTCGCGTTCTCGGGGATCGTCAAAGGCCCTGGTTTTTACGGCGAAGGAACGCATGCGGTCGCTCGCGCAGTGATCTCGCTCCAAGGCGCGGGCTATCAAGCTGCGCAATACTTGTCGAAAATTTTGCGCGCGGAAGTTTGGGCCGAGGATGGCATGCACGTGTCGGCCAACGTCGCGGGAATTTCGCGCACCAAGTCGCTCGAGCATCCGCTCTTTCTTGCCGCATTCGAAGGCGCGCCGTCGTTCGGCGTTCGCATCTTCGACGCCGACACCACGCGCTCGCTGGCGACGCTGCTCATGCTCGGCGATTTGCTTCGTCCGAAGACCAGCGCCGACCACGTGCATTCTGCACAGATTCACGGCGGCGTGTACGATCTGCCGTGGCAATTCGAAGCGTCGGTCAAAGCTGCGGCGGTGCTCGGCGCGATGCGAAAGCCGAGCGTATTTTTCCGTCGTCGCTCCGCGTGAGCGAGAGAGACATCCGACCTACGGTTTTTTGCCGGCCTGGTAGTGCGCTTGAATGCGGACGAGCGGGAGCACGTAGTCGTAGACGGCGACCTCGTCGAGAATTCCGTTGAAGGGATTGTAGCCAGCCCAAGTAGCGCCGATGCCGAGACCATCCGTGCTGCCGTCGAACAGCAGGTTACTGCCGGGACTGCTGGGGTCGCTGTCGGGCAATCCGTTGACGTAGATGTTCTGAACGCCGTGATCGAACGTGGCGACGAGATGGTAGGTGCTTCCTGTTGCCAACTGCATCTTGTTCGAGACCTGGCCGCAACACGACGTGTAGAGCACCACATGGGGCGGAACGCTTTTCAGAGCCCATGCCTCAAACGGCGCGGACGCCGACGAGCCGTACGACACGAGCTCGCCGATGCGATTGTCTGCATACTCCGCCAACGGCTCGACCCAAACTTCGATCGTGAGCGCGACGCCACCGTCTTCGAACGTCGAGTCTTTCGCGATCGAGACGCCTTGCGATTGTAGCGAGCCGTCGGGAAGTCCTGGAAATATGGCGGCTACGTCATTCTGGGGATCGAAGATGAGACCGCCGCCGTCGGTGTGCGTGATCGTGTCGCCGTAGGTTCCATAGTCGAACCCTGAGGCGTTGACGGCATCGGCATTGTGGTCGTCGAGTCGCCAGTACGCGATGGGATGGTCGTTGGACACTTCGTCTAAATACGGCTTCAGAGGTTTAGCGTCGGTGCGCGCGTCTGGGATTGATCCATCTCTTGCCCCATCAGCCGATGCGTCGGTGCCCGAATCTCCTGCGTCGCGAACGTTGACGTCATCGATGCCGAGAATGACAGCGCATGCCGAGGCGCTGAGCATCAGTGCAACGAGAACGGTCATGCGGCTTCGAAGACCTCTCATGGTCACTTCGCC
>JBDTFL010000808.1:0-5778 GCA_039937955.1 Polyangiaceae bacterium
GCAGCGAGCAGCATCGCGTCCTCGGTCGTGAACTCGCCTTGGTGTTTGTTGAGCACCTGCACGACGCCGATGATGCGGCCGAGATGATTCTTCATCGGCACCGCCAAAATTGAGCGCGTGCGATAGCCGGAAGCCATGTCCCATTCCGGACTGAACCGCGGATCTTTGTATGGATCGCGAACGTGCAGCGGCTGCGCCGTGCGCGCGACGTGACCCGCGATGCCGTCACCTATTTTGAGCCGAATCGAACGAACTTCTTCCCCTTGAACGATGCGGGATACGAGCTCGTTGGTCCCTTCATCCATCAAATAAAGAGTGGCGCGATCGGCCTCGAGGGCTTCGGTGATCTTGTTTAAAATCAGCTCCAAAACTTCGTCGAGGTCGACGGTGGCTCCGAGCGCGAGCCCCACCTCTCGCAACGCTGTGCTGACCCGGCGTTCATGCGCGAGCTCGATTTCGAGCTTTTCGAGCTGGCCTTTGCGCTGGTCCTCGGTGGCCTTCGACAACGTCGCGGACGACGGCGTGTCGGCTTGCGCTGTCTCCGGTTTGAGGGCCACCTGAGAATGGTATCAAGCCTCCATCGACGATGGCATTTCGATTCAAGCCACGGTAATTGGTCCGAACCGTGAAACGCACGCTCATCGTCACGCCGACGTACAACGAAAAAGACAACCTGCCGCGCTTCATCGAAGCGGTCCGCGGCGCAGCTCCAGACGCCGATATTTTGATCGTCGACGACGGCTCGCCGGACGGCACTGGCGACATCGCGGACGCGATCGCAGCGAAAGACAAGCACGTGCGCGTGATGCACCGCGCCGGCAAGCAAGGCCTCGGAACCGCTTATTTACAAGCGTTTGCGAAGGGTATCAGCGAAGGCTACGAGCAATTTTTCGAGATGGACGCGGACCTCTCGCACGACGTTAAATTTCTGCCGAAGTTTTTCGAGGCGCTCGAAAACGGCGCAGACGTCGTCATCGGATCACGCAACATTCCGGGCGGCGGCGTCGAAGGGTGGGGCCTCGGGCGTCACGTGATTTCCAAAGGCGGCTCGCTTTATTCGCGTACCATTCTCGGCCTTGCGGTCAAAGATCTCACGAGCGGTTACAAAGCGTTCACACGCCGCGCGCTCGAGGCGATCGATTTGGCGACCGTGCAGTCGAACGGCTACTCGTTTCAGATCGAGATGACGTTCCGCGCGCTGCTTCGCGGCATGAAGGTGAAAGAGGTTCCGATCATTTTCGTGGACCGCACTGCTGGCCAGTCGAAGATGAGCCGCAAGATTTTCTTGGAAGCGATCGGCGTGGTTTGGCGCCTGCGTTACGACGCGCTCACCGGCAAGCTCTGAAATAGCTTATTTCGTAGGCGATCGAGCCGAGCGACGCGCGAGTGAGGAGGCTAGCTCTCAGCCCGCTTGCTGCAAAATGTCGTCGACCACTTCGACGATCGAAATATCCGAGATCGGAACGTCGATCGGCTGCATACCGCTGTCGGTCGCAGCGGCCGCCGGAAACATTTTGCTCGAGCCTTCTTGCGCCGAAAAAGCCGGCCCGAGCAGCGCCGGACGTGACGAATTCCGCATTGGCGGCACCGAAGCCGGCGGCAACAAACCGGCCGCCGCTGTTGGTGCCACGCTTCGGGATTTGAACGGCTGACAAAGCGGATCGAGAATGCGACGCGCGGGAATCGGAAGATTGAACGTGCGACCGACCAGCTCCTCGGTGGTGATGAAATTCTCGTGGCGTTCCCAAGCGCCGAGCGAGCGACGAAGCTGCAGCTCGCCGGACGCGCCAGACCTTTGCGCGATCTCCGACACGATGGGCGATAGCGCACTCACCATCCGACGACACAACGTCTCCGGGCTCACCTCCGAAATGGGGCGACCATCGAACGTCGCCAGCTTCATCGCGCGGCGATTTTTCTTCAGATCGTCGCTCGATGCAGCCACGAATCTCCAAAGACGCAGCGCGATCGTGCGGTCGTCCGGCGCCAGCTCGTACGCTTCGCCGGGCTGACCCATTTCGTTCATTGCCCGAAAAAATGCGCGCGGTTTGTCGCCACGAAGATCGATCTCGATCTCGCAAGTCTCGGGATTTTTCAGGCGTTTCGAAAACGTGATCTTTCCGCGGTCGGAGCGCGCGACGAACGAACGGATGAAATGGCCGTCGAGCTTGAGCGGTCGCGGCTCTATTCGCTTTTTGATCCAGCCGACTTTTTTCGGCACGTTGATGATGGTGTCCTCGCAGAGCTCGCGCACGCGGCGCGGCTGCGCCCAAGCGTGATCGGCCTTGATCGGAACGTCGAAGCTCGCTTGGAATCCGAAGGACGATGTCGTCGTCACGACTGCGGCCGCACCTGATTCGCCAGAGACGACGCACAGCTCGACGTCGGTTTTCGGTGCATCATGCACGGATAGAAATTGCTCGAGCGCCAAGTGGACCTCGGCGCGCGCCGCTTCGATCTCTTTTCGTGCGCGCGTTACCGAGCCTTGTGTTTCGGCTTCGAGCGAAGCGATCTGTCCTTCGACGATCGTGCGCGTGCCTTCCAGCAATTTCGCTCCGGTCTTCGAAACGCGCGTCGAGCCGGAGACACCCCGCTCCTCCAAAATCGCGTCGCGCACTGCGTTTGCGAGGTGCATCAGCTTCACGCGTTCTTGCTGACGAAGTTGCTCGGCCATCGTCGCCGAATCTTGCGCTTCGAGGATTGAGGTCTCTGCTTCGAGCAGAGAAACGCAGCAATTCACTGCGTCGTCGATGGTGCGGATGAAATCGATGTCGTACGGAAACGGCGTCGAGTCTCCATAAACGTATTCGCGGCCCGCATTCGTCGCGGCGACCGTCCGAGCCGAAGATGGCGGATTGGACGACGGCGTCATCGAAACGGCGGCACGCGCCGGTGCTGGGCTCGGCGTAGTCGGCTGACTCGATGCGGGGCGCTCCCATTTTTCTTGGCGCAGCGTCACCGGCTCGCGCGCATTTGGCTTGCTGAGCGCTCGACTCACCCGCGGCTTCGGCAAAATCGAGCTGGGCGACACGCGTGCGCTCGGCGGAAGCGGCGGCGGCATGCTCTTGGGTTGTTTCGCGAGCCCTTGCCTGCCACTCGATTGCGGCAGCGGCGGCAGGACCAACGTCAGCGCGTTGCTCATGACGCCACCAACTGCGCGCGCAACGTCGACTGGTGCCCGCTTTGTCCATCAGGCCCGAGGCACGAACCACTCAGATGGCGGTGCAACGGCGTAAAGTCGCGAAGAAACGACGAGCAATGACAGCGCATGCGGTCCTCTACGCAATGCGCGAGCCAACGCGGCGCGATCTGGAATCGGCGGAAAATTCCAGGGAAACGCGATATGTCGCGATGGTGTCGCGAGGTGCTGCGAATTAGATTTTCGTCGCTGCAATCACGACGTGCGGGTACGGCAACACGTCGGGCACGCGAACGATGCGCACCTTGAAGCCGAGCGACGTGAGCATGCGGCCCCACTCGCGATGATGGCGATACGTGAGCTCATCTTCGAAGCCGACCATCAAGCGATCCAAATACTCGGTGAACTTCAGACCGAATTTCGGCTCGGTGGTGATGTCTTTGATGAGCAGCATTCCATTCGGCTTCAACAAATCACGGAGGCGCTCGAGAACAGGGATCTGATCTTTTTCCGGAATGTGATGCATCACATCGAGCACGTAGGCAGCGTCGAACGGACCTTCGACCGAAACATCGCGGACATCGCCGGCGAGAAATTTGTGATTCTTGAGGCCGAGCGAGCTCGCAACCTTCTGCGCCATCTTGATGCGTTTCGCGTTCGGGTCGACACCGAGAATCTGACGGCGCGGATGCGTCTGCCCGAAATACGCTGCAAAAAGGCCGAATCCGCAACCGACGTCGAGAATTTTTCCTTCGTCGGTGAGCATCAAATCCATGACGCTGAGGAGCTTCGGGCGCAGGATCGAAAAGCGAATGTTCGCGTACACGCGTTCGACGAGCGGTAACGCGCGCGCGATGTTGCCGACGGCTTCGCGACCGAAAACTTCCGGCGCCTCGAACGTGGGCGATGCGCGATTGGACGACGGCGGCGAAACGTCCGTCGGATCAGACTGGTGAGCGACGTCGGAGATCGATTTCGCAGCGGCTTTTTGGCCAGATGCTTGGGCAGATGCGCGTTGCACGATGCGATGTGTCGCAGCAGGTAAGGTCGCCGTCAAGCGATGACCCTAAGATACGTGCATGACACATGTTTTGGAGCGCGAGCTGCTGATCCCGAGACCGCGTTCGGAGCTGTTCGCATTTTTTTCGGACGCCGCAAATTTGGAGAAGCTCACGCCAACTTCGATGAGCTTCAAAATCAAAACGCCGCAACCGATCGCGATGCATTCGCGAACGCTGATCGACTACGAAATAAGGCTGTTCGGCGTGCCAATGAAATGGCGCACGCTCATCGACGTGTGGCAGCCCGAAGAAAAATTCGTCGATCTGCAATTGCGTGGTCCGTACACGCTCTGGCGACACACTCACACGTTCGAAGAGGTCAGCGCCGGCACAATGGTGCGCGATCGCGTCGAATACGCATTGCCGCTTGGACCGCTCGGGAGCATTGCACACGCGATTTTCGTGCGGCGTCAGCTCGAAACAATTTTCGATTTTAGAGCAAAGACGATGCGCGAAATTTTCCCAGCTCGGTAAAGCTCCGCGTTAGGCTCTCGCCGTTACGCGCTCGTAGCTCAGCTGGATAGAGCGCCGGCCTTCGAAGCCGGTGGTCACCCGTTCGAATCGGGTCGAGCGTACTAATTCTAGTAATACTTAGTTGAGCGTCGTGAAGTACCTAATTCGACATATAGATGTCGTAAACAATATCCCTTTACTCGTCGGCGCTCAGACGGCGCCATGGGAGCGCACCCAGGCGTGCAGCGCACCGCGGGACTTCCCCCATTCTTGGGATAGGTCCAATCGGTGACCATCTCAAATCGGTCCGCCTCATCCGCTCGAGCAAAAAAACCACGCATAGGTAGCGATCCGTTAACCGCGCGTCGCGCTCTCGCTCGCCGAACACCCTTTCCACTTCTTTCTCACCACACTCATCGCTACGCAAGGGCTGCCTGACCAGCGTTTACGAGTTTGTTGCCACCACAGCTCAAAATTCTTCGCCAGCTGATATTCGTCACGCGTGAAAGCTCGGTCTCTTTTTCTGGCGCTGGTCGTCTCGACGGTCGCGTGCGGCGGCGGTAACGGCGCGGGTGCAACGACGCCGTCGCAACCGGACACGGCGAAGGCATATCCGATTCGCCTTCATCGTCAGGCGCACGTCGGCGATCGCGCGCAAATCGTGTTCGACGAGCTCGAGGACAACAGCACGATCATGCGGCTCGAATCGAGCGGCAAAGAGATCAGCAACGAACGCACGACGAAGCGGTCTCACCTCGAAGGAGTGACAACGACCATTGCGCTCGATGCGCGACAAGACGAGCTCCGCGGCACGTTGGACGTCAAGACGCTCAACATCGATGACCACGTGATCCTTCAAAACAAGCGCGTCGAGGTGACCAAAGCGCGCAAAGCGGACGACGCGATTTTGACGGTGGATGGTGCGCCCGTGTCACCAGAGCTGCGAAAAGCGTTGAAGGATCTCCTGGAGCTTCGCGTCGGTGGACCGACCGATGACGACATCTTTGGCACGACGCGGCCTCAGCTCGCGGGCGGGCATTGGCCGATCAACAGTGAACGCGCGCGCGCAGATTTCGCGGACGAGCAAGGCGCGGGTTTGGCGACCTCGATGATTTCCGGAGAGAC
>JBDTFL010000809.1:0-2841 GCA_039937955.1 Polyangiaceae bacterium
CTGGCGTATTGCAGCGAACGAAATATCGCGTTTTTGCCATATTCGCCGTTCGGTGGGGCACGCGGAGCGAAATCGCTGCACGAGGTCGGACATCTCGCGGAACAGGCAAAAAAGCGCGACGTCTCTCCGCACCAATTGGTGCTCGCGTGGATGATCGCGAAGAGCCCGGTCGTGATTCCCATTCCCGGCGGTCGTCGTATCGCGAGCGTCGTCGACAGCGCGCATGCCGGCGATTTGAAATTGACCGCTGAGGACGTCACCGAAATAGAGGCATCCTTCTGATCACGCGAACGAAAAATTTCTCGAGGCTCGCATGACCGACGAATCGGACGATCAGTCTCCGGCGTCTCTGCGTGCTGCAGCAGAAGATCTCGAGCGTCGCGATCGGCGGCTGTCGTTGCCGCTCACCGACACCGAGCTCCCACGCATTTCGATCGGGCCGGTCAATCCGCAGACCAAGCGCTGGCATCACATCGCGCTGACCATCCTCGTCGTTTTTTCCTTCATGACCGTCGCGTGGATCGCGTCGCCTCTCTGGGTCGGCATCGCTCTCGGAACGATGATGGCATTCACCGCGCAGCCCATTTATCGGAAGATCAGCTCTCGCATTCATAGTCGTGCATGGTCCGCGGCCATCATCACCGGCGTCACGGGTCTCGCCAGCGCCGCGATCCTCACCACCACCATTTACGTCATCACCAACGAGCTCTTCGACGTCGCCGCCACCTTCCAAAATAAAATCCAACGCGGCTCACTCGCAGAGTTAATCGGCGAACGTAACGCGCGCCTCCTCGAGCATCTCGGTTTCCATCGCATCGAGATGATGGACAAGATCAAAAAGGAGCTTGGCGTCGCCGTCGAATACGCCACGCGCGCGGTCGGCGTGATTTTGGAGACGACCACCGGCGCAACACTCGGCCTCATCATCGCGCTCATGACGATGTACTACGTGCTGCTCGAATGGGCGCACATCGCAGTGCGTTTAGAGCGGCTTTTACCGCTTGATCCGCGTCACACGCGCGCCCTCATCTTGGAATTTCGAGACGTCGGGCGCAGCTCGTTCGTCGGCACGATCGCCACCGCGCTCATCCAAGGAGCTCTCGCGGGCATCGGTTTCGGGATCGTCGGCGTTCCGAACGCCATCACGTTCGCGATGCTCACCGCGCTCGCGAGCTTCGTTCCACTGATTGGCACTGCGATGGTTTGGGGCCCGGTCGCGATTTATCTCGCAGCGACGGACCACGTGCTCGCCGCCGTGTTCGTTTTGATTTGGGGTGTCATCGTCGTGATGGCGCTCGCCGACTACGTCATCCGTCCCCGCCTTGTCGGAAGCAAAGGTGGTGGCCATCCTCTATTGATGCTCATCGCGCTCCTCGGCGGCATCGAGGTCTTTGGGCTTGCCGGGCTGTTCGTCGGCCCCATTTTGATGTCGCTCTTCTTGGCCACGCTACGCATCTACGAACGCGAAATCGAAATCGAAGCCGCGTTGTCGCCGCCGCCGCCACGCCGACGCGCGAGCGATCGCAAAGCTCCAGACGCCGAGACCCCCGTCGTCGACGCGGCGTCAGCGTCTTCGTCTGCAACCATCACGAGATCCTGACCGAGAGAACCCGAATGTGTCCGCACTGCCGTAAAAATGCGCCAATCGTTTATCGCGGAGTCGTTGCTTACTGCACGGCTTGCGGACAGCCGCGCGCGCCTCTCACCGATCGCTCGGTGAACATGGCCGGCCAACCGTCGAAGGTCGGCGGCACCGTCGCGAACGTTTTCGGATGGATGATGATCGCCGGTGGTCTCATCACCGCGCTTTTGATCGGCGCGCTCTTCCAAGCCATTTTGCCTGCGGGAATTTTCGGTTGGATCTTGGGGATCGTGATCGGCGTCGTGAGCATCGGCATCGGCGGCTCATTCGTGTACGGCGGCAAGTCGCTCAAGAAGAGCGGCACCAGCGTCGAGAAGGACACACGCGAGCGAGCTATCTTCGCTCTCGCACAAAATCGCGGCGGCGTGCTCACTGCATTCGACGTCGCCGCAGCGCTCGGAATGTCCGCCGCAGATGCCGACGCGATGCTCACCGATTACGCAAAAACGGATTCGGATCGCGTTCGGCTCGAGGTCGACGATGCCGGCGCCATCACCTACGTATTTCCCCAACACGGCTGGATGGGCCCACGCATTGCGAGTGCCGACGTCGCTGGGTCGTACGCAGCCGGGTCGTCCGACGAATCAGAAGCCGAGCAACGTTCGCGCACAAATCGTCGGTAAAACAAGCTCGATCGTGATGCGTTAGTAGTCGACCAGGATGTTGTCGATGGGCGCGTCAACCGCAAGAACACGCGGCGCTGGATTGCGCGAACAACCCTCCAGCGAGCTCGACTGCGGATTTTCGTCGAACGCAACGGAGCTCGTTTTTACGGCCCTTCAACGTCGCCTCGGTGGACCAAAGCTCGCTGGACCACACGATCTCCGGCGAGAGATTCCAAGGACGCTCGAACGACGCGGGGACCACGAGCGCTTCGCCGTGGGACAACAGGTCGAGCGCCGGGAGAAGATCTTCTTCACGAGCAATTGGCGGGAGCAGGGTCACGTTCGTTTTCCTTTTCCCAAAAGCTAAGGCGCTCGCCAGATCACACAAGCGCCTCAAATATTTTCTAGTGTGTGGCGCGCGCGCTCATCTCAACGACAGTGACCGCCCACCAAACGTCCCGCGCGATCGCGGTGCTCGGGCTCCCAACCATAACGACAATGCGGGCGTTCTTCGACGACGCAGCCGACTACGAGAGACGAAAGAACCGACGCGAGAAGCAAAGAGCCGAAGATGCGGATCATGATTTGAATCCT
>JBDTFL010000810.1:0-7670 GCA_039937955.1 Polyangiaceae bacterium
GATGGATATGCGGCAGCTCGATCTGCAAATGGAAGCGGGCACCGAAGATCCGAAGCCGCTCACCGGAAATCACGGACCCGGCAGAATTCCGCGGGATCCAGCGATCAGCACGCGCGTCGTCGCTGCGTTCAACGGCGCGTTCAAAACCGAGCACGGCAATTACGGAATGATGGTGAAGGGACGCGTCTTGCTTCCGCCGCAGCCTGGAGCTGCAACGGTCGTCGTTCTCAAAGATGGTCGCAGCGCTTTCGGAACATGGGGCACGAGCCCGAACGTCGGAGGCCTCGCAGGGATCGCTGATGCGAGCATCGATTCGTTCCGACAAAATTTGGATCCGCTGATCGACAACGGCGAAATTAATCCGACGAAGCGCTCACTCTGGGGTTACACGCTGCCCGGAAGCGGAATGCAGACTGAGCGTTCCGGCATGTGCGTGACTGCGGCGGGCGCGGTGATTTACGCATGGGGCGAGGACTCGAGCGCGACCACGATGGCGAAGGCCATGAAGATGGCGGGCTGCAGCTACGGCATGCACCTCGACATGAATCCGAAGCACACGGGTTTCATCTTTGCGACCATCGATGATCTGAAGGCGCACAAATATCACTCCGAAACGCTGACGCCGCTGATGGAGATTTCGACGGATCGTTACCTCGAGTACGCGCCGAAAGATTTTTTCTACATGCTGCTTCGTGATCCGACGCCGCCTCCCATGGGCAACGCGAAGTGGACCGCAGCAGCTGGAACACAACCCGCGCCGACGTGGATGGCAGGCATTTGGACGACCAACATCGGCGACGGCGCGAACACCGTAGAGCTCTTGGATGTGGAAGCATCACGCGCCGCCTATCGCATTCGCGCAGGGAAAAATGAGCCCGATGGTCACACCGGCGGAATCCCCGTCACCGAGCTCAGCAAAGAAGACGCGTCGCGCGTTTTGTTCGCGGTGACGATCGGCGAGTCACGCGACAAGCATCCGCGCGGGCTCGCGACGAATGGCCGAATCGTGATGCCGGTTCATGGAACTGCCGAGAGCGCGGTTCTCGTCACGACGTCGGCCGGTGATCTCTCGATCGAGACGTCGAACGACGCGGTCGCCGAAGCGCTCGGTGCGACCGGAGATTTTTCCGAGCTTCCGCTTTTGATCGATGCCGGCGTAGCGACATCCATCGCGCATTCGTCAGAGCGCAGCGAAGCACGTGAACGCGCTGCACTTGGCATCACGTCAACCGGGCGCGTGATCGTCGCGAAAGGAAATCTCGCGAGCGATGCACCACTCGCCGACGCGCTCGTACGCGCAGGCGCAGTGCGTGCCGTGATGCTCGATCGCGGCGCGCATGCTCCGGTAACATTCGATCGCGCGGGTACTTCGTCACCACCGCGCGCGCATTACGACGACTCGGTTCTCTATGCGGTCGCGAAGCCGATGGCACCGCGCGCCATCAAATTCACAGCCGACACCAGCGTCGCTCAGAACAAGTAAATTACGCTGCTTCGCGTTCCGTCAACGTTGCGCGAAGCATTTGCATCGCGCGAGCGTGAAGCTGAGAAATGCGGGGCTCGCTGACGCCGAGCTCGACGGCGACCATTTTCAATTGCGTGCCGTGGAAATAGTGCGCGGTCACGATGCGACGCTCGCGCGGCGGGAGCGCCTCTACCGCGGCTTCGAGCGCCGTGTTCTCCATACGCTTTTCGATCTGATCGAGCGGGCTCGTGATGCTCTCGTCCGCGATGTTCACGCCTTGCATCGACGCCGGAAGATCGTCGAACGAGACGACACCGCGCATCGACGGCATGTTGGCGCTAGTTTCGCCCGACGCAACGCTCTCGCGAATCTTCATGCGCGCGCGTCGCGTGAGCCAATCGAGCGAACGAAGCTCGTCGATGATCGACCCGCGAATGCGCGTGCGTGCGTACCACTCGAAGCCTTGATCGCGTTGCGGGCTGCGGGTGAGGGCATCGATGAGGCCGCAGGTGCCCGCCGCGATGAGATCGTCCTTCAGCACGTTCGGAGGAAATTTCCGAATGAGAGATGCGACCACGCGATGAACGAGCGGAAGGTATTGTTCGATCTCGTTGCGAGTCGGACGGTTGATGGTGGTCAGCTTCGGGTCGACGGCGTTCATTCGGGTGGCTCCGAGGTGTCGTATTGCGACCGCCGTGCCAGAACGAAAGAACAATAAAATTCAGTACTTAGTTCCGTGTGGGGCCAATTCTACCCCAGTCTCACGTGACCCCTTAAGTGCGGACGGGGTTATTGCTGACCCGCCGAAGATGTGGGCGGTGCGATCTCGGTCGGTGCGGATGAAGGCGAGCTCGGCGCGGTCGTGCTGGGAACAGGGATCGGAAGCATAGAGGGGACGCCGCCGTCGGTCGGCGCCGGAATCGCGCTCGGATCGATGGGGGTCGGTGCGGTGGACGTCGCGTCTGCCGACGTGGGATGCATTTCGTTGCCGACGTCGCTCGTGCCCTCGTCGGCATCCGCGTTCGGCGTGTTGTAACGAGGTGCTTCCCCCGGTTTCGAAAAATCAATCCAATACGCAGGGCTCGTGCGGACATCCAAATGCACGAACGTGCTGTTCGGATAGTAACCGACGCCGACATTTTTCAGCGTGCGGCAATAGTCACGGAGCACTTCGTTGGGAACGCCGTCGACGCGAAAGTCCATTGCGCGGCCGAGATTGTGGTTCGAGTGCGGCGTGTATTGGGTCGGCGTATAAGGGCGAAATCCGCTTATGTACTCGAGCTTTCGGCTTCCGAAGTGATTCGACACGATGGAGGCGAGCGCGATCAATCGCGGATCGATCGGATGCGTGACCCCACCTGCGCTGCGCAGCATTTTCTCGAACGTCTTCAGCGCCGTCGGCGACTGACGGCCGCGACGATCGCTCACGCGGATGGTGAAGCTCTCGTTCGTGAGCAAGCGCGTCGCGTGGATCACGCCCGGCGTCTTCGCGCGCATCGCGTACGCCTTCGTCGGGTTCGTCGAGACGAGCGAGCCGTCTTTCCCTTTGGCGGTCGTCGATTTTCCCGATGTCGTTGCCGCGACGCCCGGGATGGTCAGTGTCATTCCGGGCTTCAGATGATTCGGGTCGTGCAAGTGGTTCGCTGCGACGATGGACTGAACCGACACGTGGTAGCGATGCGCGATCGCCTCGAGCGTGTGCCCGCGCGCCACGACGTGCGTGACGTCGGCCCGAGCAACCGTCGCCGGAATGAGCGACAGCCCCAAAATCGCCGGCAAAATACGGGTGAAACGCAAGAATTGCATCTGAACGGTCGGTCCATAGCACGCAATTCGAAGTTGGCTCACCGCTTCTTGGTGAGGCCGCGTCTGCGAATAAAGGGGCCGTTTTTTGACCGCTGATGTTGCAGGGTGGAACAATGACGGTGCATGGCTGAGAAGAATCTTGTCGGTGTCGACATCGGGACGAGCTCCATCAAGGTCGTCCAACTCAAAGAGTCGCGGAAACGCTACTCCGTAGTTCGCTACGGATTTGCGCCGCTGCCTCCACAAACGATCGTCGATGGACACATCATGAGCGCGGGCACCGTGACCGAAACACTGATGCGCGTGTTTCGCGACAATCGCATCACGCAAAAAGACGTCGCCATCGGCGTGTACGGTCAGTCGGTCATCGTGCGCAAAATCACGGTGCCGATGATGACGCCCGACGAGCTCGAAGAGCAGATCAATTGGGAAGCGGAGCAACATATTCCGTTCGACATCAAGGTCATGTCGATCGATTACGAGGTTCTCCGCCAACGTCCGGAAGCCGGGCAGATGGATTTGCTTCTCGTTGCC
The DNA here is from genome assembly GCA_039937955.1 of Polyangiaceae bacterium. GTDB lineage: Bacteria > Myxococcota_A > Polyangia > Polyangiales > Polyangiaceae > JAICXU01. Next base: position 3,806 of record JBDTFL010000810.1, read on the forward strand.
GCGAAGCGCGACGAGATCAACGACTACGCAGCCATCGTGCGCGAAGCGAAATTGAAACCGGTAGTCGTGGATATCAACGCGTTCACCGTGCAAAACATTTTCGAGCACGTGATGACACTCCCGCAGGACCAGACGATTGCGCTGCTCAACGTGGGCGCCACCATCTCGAGCCTGAACATCATTTCGAAGGGAATTTCAGCCTTCACGCGCGAAATCACGAACGCCGGAAATGCCGTCACCGAAGAGATCATTCGGCAGCTCGGCGGCGGCGTTTCGTTCGAGCAGGCGGAGGCCTACAAGCTTTCCGCAGTTCAACCCCACACCGTTCCGCAGCAAGTTCACGCTGCGCTTTCGAGCTCCTGCGAAACGCTCGCAGGTGAGATTCAACGCTCGCTCGATTTCTACTTGGCGACCAGCGGCGAGACCGAAATCGCGCGCATCTACATGTGCGGAGGCAGTGCGTACTTGGGAGCGCTCGCGGTCGCGATCGAAAAGCGCGCGCGCGTGCCGGTCACTCTGTTCGACCCGATGGCCAACTTGAGCGTCGACGCGAAGAACGTGAATGAAGCGGACCTGCGCAGTCGCGCGTCGCAAATGGTCGTCGCGATCGGGCTCGCGCTCCGTTGCGAGAAAGAGCGGCGAGCGGCCTAACGATGATTCGCGTCAATCTACTTCCCCAAAAACGAGAAGCTGCGCGAAGAGCAAGCGCGAGTGGAAGCCAGCAATGGCTCCTCGTCGTGCTCGGTTTGGTCGTTCTCGAAATCATCGGGCTCATCGTTTTCCAGACCTCCAAGGACAACGATCTAAAGCAGAAAACGGCCGAAAATCAGAAGGTCGACATCAACGTCAAAGAAATCCAAAAAGAGATTTCGAATCACGACGACATCAAAGCGCAGCTTCAAAACCTGCGCGATCGCGAAGCGGCGATCGAAAGATTGCAGGCTGCCCGCACGGGGCCGACCGCGGTTCTTCTCGAGCTCGCGAAAATTCTGACGCCGGGTCGTGGCCCGACCGCCGATCACGACAAGCTCGAGCAGCTGAAGAAAGACAACCCTGGTGCGATGTTCGATCCGACGTGGGATGCGCACCAGTTGTGGATTTTGTCGTACTCGGAGGACAACCGAAAGGTGAAGATCACCGGACAGGCACGCGACGCCGGAGATGTTGCGGAGTTCACGAAGCGTCTCTCGCTGAGCGATTATTTTTACGACGTGCAGCCGCCATCGGCGACCAAATCCATCGACGCGACCACCCATCTGGAGCTCGCGAAGTTCGAGCTCACCGCGCACGTGAGGTACTGACATGGCGACCGCCCCCTCACAATTATCGCTCGCGAAGCTTCCGCCCGCGGCGCGCATCGGAGTCGGCGCGCTGCTGGTCATCGTGATCGCAGGTGCGTACTTCCTGATTTTTTATACCGATGTAGCGTCGAAGATCACCGCCGTCGAGAACCAGCGCAAGCAGCTCGACACGAAGCTCGCGGAGACGAAAATCGCGCAAAGCAGCTACGTGCAGGACAAGGCGGACCTCGGAAATCTTCAGCAACACGAACGCGAGCTCAACAAAGAGCTTCCGGCTGACACGCAAATCGCCGAATTTTTGTCGTCGATTCAGCAAGTGTCGAACGTGAGCGGCGTCGACCTCAAGGCTTGGCAGCCGCTCGACGAAAAAGCGGACACCTTCTACTCGAAGGTTCCGATGAAGCTCGAGCGGAACGGCCGCTTCTTCCAGATCGCGAAGTTTGCGTTCGAGGTCGGCAAGCTCGAGCGAATCATCAATGTCGAGAACATCGAGATCTCGGACCCGAAGCAAGAGGGCGACGAGATTCATCTGAAAGCAAAATGCCTGGCGACGACGTTCCACACGCCGAAAGCAGCGCCCGCCGCTGCGTCGGGCTCGGCGAACAAACCGACTACGCCTCCGCCCGCACCGCCACCGACCGGAGCGCCGAAATGAGCCCCCTCTTAAAAAAGCGACTCGCCAGCATTGCGCTCATCGGCATCACGACTTGGGGAATCGTCGCGTGCGGGGGCGACGCAAAATCATCCGGCGCGGCGGTTGGCGGTTCTGCGAAGCCTGCCACCAAAGGCACGCCGCCTCCGCCGGTTCGAAAGAACGGGATTGATCAGAACGACGCGGGTGCTCCGAATCTTCCGCCATTGAAGCCGCTCGATCTCACCGAGAATGATTTCGTCGAGAGCGATCGCAATCGTGATCCGTTCCGCTCGTTTGCGACGCAATTCGTGGCGCAATCCAACACGCCGGCCGCGATCAACCAGCGCAAGGTTCTCTTGAACGAGTACGCGCTGGACGAATTGAAGCTCGTCGCGATCGTCATGTCGGGTGATTATCCGCGCGCGATGTTGGTCAACCCAACCACGAAAGGCTGGGTCGTGAAGCGCGGAGATTTCGTCGGGCGCGCCGACGTCGTGCGCATCGGCGGCGTGGGCGGTGCGGAATATCAGCTGAATTGGCGCGTGGATCGCATTCGTGATGGCGACGTCGTTTTGATTCGCGAAGACCCCGCGCAACCGGCGGTTCCTCCGGCCACCAAAGTCATTCCGCTTCACACCGACAAAGAAGATCAGCAATCCAACACGAACTGAACGTCGTCACTTTCCCATCCACGAGTCACTGGCGCTCGCGGGGTGGGGGTGCGTGATGATGAACAGGTGAGCGTCGCCTTCCGTGTGCGTCGGCGTGTAGTCGCGGCCGTCGAGCAAGATGGCGTCGCGTTGGTATTGAATGTCGTAAAAGCGATGCTCACCGATGAAGAGGTACTTCGGTGCGACGCGCATTCTCCACGCGTCGATTTCGTCGAAGTAAAATGGGTTCGTGTGCGGATGCGTGATCGCGCGAAACGCGAGAGCGGGGATCCAAGCGCCGGCGTCGCCGTAGTTGTTGGCGATCACCGCGTCGTGCGGAAGATTTGCGTCGATCCAATTCATCATCTTGAGATCGTCCGCTGTGACGGTGATGCGCTCGCCGGCTCGCTCGACGGCGAGATAAGCGCGGGAGCCCGACCACACGAGCAAGAGCGCGCTCACCACGACCAGACCTGCGGTGCGAGGAATGCGAGGCCACGTGATCGTCGCGCGCGCGATCGCCGCGAAGGTCACCGCCGTCAGCGCACAGGCCGGAGCAAGGAGCAGCACGAGCATTCGCTCCGGGTACAGCGCTGGTGATGCCGGCAAGAACCAATAGCGAGAATTCAATACCAAGAGCAGCACGACGGCGACGAATGGAATCCATGCGAGCTGGCGTCGATCGCGAACGAAGACTTGTGCGAGCGTGGAGACTCCCATGACGACGACGCCAAAGCTGAAATGCTGGTAAAAATAAGGCCAAATCGTCCAGGCGAAGTTTTCCCAAGTGCCGCGGTAGGCGTGCCACGTTTCGCGTTGCCAGTTCATCACCCACGCAATCTCGTGCGCCGACACTTCCGGACGCGCACCAAAAAGGTAAGGGAGAGCAAGCAGCACGACGGTGATCGCGAGTGGCGCGACGAAGCTGCGAATGAGCGGCTTGCGTGCGCTCCGCGGAACCTGTGAAAGCCAAACCACGAGCGCGATCGGAAACGCGTACGCCATTCCGATGAGCGGAATGAGATGCACCAGACCCGCACCGGCAGCGAAAAATGGAAAGAACCGCTGATGCGCTCCGCCCTCCGGCATGACGAAAATGGAGATGGCTGCGAAGACCAGCGCGAACGAGAGGATGGTCGGGTTTCCGCCCCAAAGAAGATACGCGTGCATCTCGCAGGTCGCCGTGACGAGCCACGCGGCGGCCAATGCCGGTACCGCCGACGTGAATCGTGACGCCACGAGCGCGAGCCCACCCACCAACGCCGGATACGAAAGCAGCG
>JBDTFL010000811.1:0-6578 GCA_039937955.1 Polyangiaceae bacterium
CAACATTTTGCATCCGAGCCCGGCGAGCCCAGCGGCCAACAAAGATTGGATTGGCAGCGTGCGCAAATCTCTCGCCGAGGTGAAGCTCGGCCATTTGATGTGACTGGGCGCTCGCTGACGCGGCTCGATCGCATCGCGAAATCATCGACTCACATGCAGAGGGCAAAATCGTGCTGATTCCGTGATTCTCCCTGCGCAGGTCCGGGTTATAAGTCGTGCGTGAATCTCTTCGCGAAAAAGTCGATCGAGCAGCTCACTACCGAAGCCGACGACAAAGCCAGTGGCCTCACACGCGTGCTCGGCGCGGTCGATCTCGTCGGGCTCGGAGTCGGGGCCATCATCGGCGCTGGCATTTTCGTTTTGACCGGAAGCGCCGCTGCGAAATACGCCGGCCCCGCCATCCTCCTCTCGTTCATCATCGCCGCCGTCGGCTGTGCATTCGCGGGGCTTTGCTACGCGGAGTTTGCTTCGCTCATTCCCATCGCCGGCAGCGCGTACACGTACGGCTACGCAACGCTCGGCGAAATCTTCGCGTGGATCATCGGTTGGGATTTGATCCTCGAGTACGCATTCGGTGCTGCGACAGTCGCCGTCGGTTGGAGCGGCTACGTGAACAGTTTTTTGCAAGACCTCGGCGTGTTCATTCCGCCGTCGCTCACGGCATCGCCCGGCACTGACATTGTATTCTACAACAATCGCTGGGTGCGCCTCGAGACCATCGCCACCGAGCTCGGCAAAGCGCACGTCGACGCCGCCACGCTGCAACACGCAACGGGCGCATTCGATCTGATCGCCGTGCTCGCGGTGCTCCTCATCACCACGATTCTGGTCATCGGCATCAAAGAGTCGGCGCGAATGAACAGCACGATCGTCCTGATCAAGCTGTCGGTCGTTTTAGTTTTTTTGGGGCTCGGCATCAGCACGCTCGCGAAGAAAAGCTGGGAGCCGCTCGCGCACAACTGGCATCCGTTTTTGCCGCCGAACACTGGAGAATTTGGGCATTTCGGATGGAGCGGAGTTTTGCGCGGCGCCGGCGTAATTTTCTTTGCGTACATCGGCTTCGACGCCGTTTCGACCGCCGCACAAGAAGCGAAAAATCCGCAGAAGGACATGCCGATGGGCATCCTCGGCTCACTCGCGCTCTGCACCGTCCTCTACATTTTGGTCGCCGGCACATTGACCGGGTTGGTTCCGTACACCGATCTCAACGTGCCCGACCCGGTCGCGGTCGGCGTCGACGCAACGGGTGTCACGTGGGGACGATTTTTGGTGAAGCTCGGCGCGGTCGCGGGTCTCGCGTCGGTCATGCTGGTCATGCTGCTCGCGCAGTCACGGGTATTTTTCACGATGGCGAACGACGGTCTTCTTTGGTCGTGGGCCGGAAAAATTCATCCGCGTTTTCACACCCCGTATCTCGCGTCGATCTCGGTTGGCATCTTCGTCGCGATTTTCGCGGGGCTCATTCCCATCGGAATTTTGGGCGAGCTCGTGAGCATCGGAACCTTGCTCGCTTTCGTGATCGTGTGCGCCGGCGTGTGGGTGCTTCGTCGTCGTCATCCGGATATTCCGCGCCCGTTCAAGACGCCGTGGGTGCCGTTCGTTCCGATCATGGGCATCTTGATCGCCGGCGCGATGATGGTCGCTCTGCCTTGGGAGACGTGGGTCAGGCTCGCGATCTGGCTCGCGATCGGCATGGCGATTTATTTCTTCTACGGAAAAAATCACAGCCGCGTGCAGCACGGCATCGGTCGCGAAGACTGAAAAGCCGAGCTAAACGCGGTTATTCGCAACAGCAGAGCGTGCCCGCGGTCAGATTGTCGGAACAACCGCCAAGGTAGTCGAAGACCGGCGGCGCGGCGTCGATGCCCGCGTCGATGTAGTCCGGTGCTCCGCCGTCCAAGCTGAATGCGCATCGTCCCCAGTTGCACGTGTTACCGAGCGGATCACTCTGCGTACCGAAGGGCGCTTCGACGTCGACGATTGAATGATTCGCGCAGACGCGCATCGGTTGAAAAAGGGTTCCGCCATCGGAGAAGGGCTCGTCGCAAATGTACGGAGGCTGGGGGGCAGCGGCATCATCGATCAAAGATGCCGAGCAGGTCTCCCCACTCGCGAACCCGCCGTTGTAACCGAGATCGTCGTTCGTCCAGTAGTTGTATAGCGGCGGTGTGGAGCCGTGATGATTGACCCAGTCTTCGGCGCCGCACGGCGTGCAGGTCGGACCGCAAAGCGACGCGCGATCCACGAATCCCACGATGCCCGGACATCCTGCCATCTTCGAATCGAACTGTTGCGGAACGGCAGGCGCAATCGCGTCGGCGTCAGGCCCTGCGTCGACGATGAATGAATCCGACGCACAATATTTTTTCGGCCCCGCGTCGACGCCAGCTTCGTTCGGATTGATCGGGCCCGTGTCAGCGGCGACGGTCGAGTCGGTTTGAGATCCGGAATCCGACGAGATGCTCGAGTCGTCTCCAGAGCTGCTGCCGCTGCACGCAGCAACTCCGATCGCAGCCAGTGCAGGAACGACGAATGTGATCGAGGCGATAAAGGCACGACGCTTCATTCGCAAGCTCATGCATCCAATGTCTTCGAAACATGGCCATAGCGCAACCAACGCGCAGGCACTGTACGAAGATGTGCGCTCTACATATCCAATTCGACATAGCTATGTCGATTACGACAATTAGTGCGAGAGGTAGGACATGAGGGCAATCGCCCTGGATGGAGCACGGACAACCCATAGGAGCGGACCCCCAACGCGGGGAGGTTTCCCCTCAGGCGAAAAACGACACCGTTCTCTCACTCGCGTTTTTCGACCATGATGATTTGGCGCGCGGCATGCACAACACGCAAGCGCGCGGGGGCGATGAGCAAGGGGCAACAAGAAGGAGGAGACAAATGCGTTTCGTGAAAACAGTCGTGCCGATCGCCGCACTCCTCACGGCGGTCGCTGGTGCAGCGTGCTCGTCTGTGAATCTGTCGCAGCCACCCACTGGCGTGGCGACCGGCGACGGCGGCGGCGGTGCAGATGATGGTGGCCTTTCGGGTTATCCGTTCGAGCCCGTCGGTCCGCAGACCTATGTACAGAAGGTGAAGAACCTGATGACGGGTCTTCCGGCAACCGACGCGGAAGTTCAGCAAGTGGTCAAAGACCCGACGACGATGAAGAGCCTCGTCGACACGTGGATGGCGCTCCCGCAGTTCCAGGATCGAATGATCGATTTCTTCCGGAACGCGTTCCAACAGAACAACGCGAGCGTCAGCACGTTGATGTCGACCTATGGCGTCAACTTCCAGCTCAATCGCACGTACCAGACGCAGCTCGAACGCAACATCATGGACAGCTACGCGAAGACCGCGTGGGACATCATGTCGACGGGCCAGCCGTTCAACACGACGGTGAGCTCGAACAAGATGATGATGACGACGGCGATGATGAGCTACCTCGCCTTCGTCGACGAGAATCACGTGGACGACACCGGCAAGACTCTGAATCGCCTCGGCGCACGCAACCAAATCACACAATTTACGATCGATCCGAATTCGACGGCGACGCTCGCGCAGACGCTGAATCCGGCCGACCCGAACTACATGGTGTGGGCGATTCCGAACTCGTTCACCGGTTGCACTACGGAAACGCCGTACGTGACGACCGTCGCGGCGCAAGGCAACAACACGTACTCGCAGCTCATGAGCATGCTGTTCGGCGTCGTGAATTATCCGCCGTGCGGAACGGGCACCAGCAACTCGTTCAACACCACGTCGCAGTTTGCGACCACCGATTACGCCGACTGGCGCGAGGTCACACTGCATGTGGCCGGTCCGACCGACAACACGACACCGGTTTTCTACGACGTGCTCAACATGCGCGCCGCAAAAGATCTCACGCTCCACACGGCGCGCGTCGGCTTCTTCGGAGCACCGGGCTTCGAGGCCAACTGGGCGACCAACGCCTCGAACGAGATGCGCGTCACCGCGAATCAAGCGCTCATCGTTTCGATCGGTCAGAGCATCGACGGCGAAAACACGCTCGTGAATTTCCCCGTCAACGCATCCGACGCGGACCACGCGTCGAACCCTGCGTGTGCCGGCTGCCATTCGCAGCTCGATCCGTTCAAGCAGTACTTCCGCCAGTCGTACACGCTCTCGTACCACGACCAACAAGACGCGACGCAGATCCAAACGCCGTCTGGCTTCGCGATCGATGGCGTCACGGTGAACGGCGGTCAAGGCGTGCAGACGATCGCGAGCACGCTCGCTACGCATCCGCGCTTCGCGCTCGCCTGGACCGAGAAGCTCCACTTCTGGGCGAACACGACGCAAGCACGTGAGGACGATCCGGAAGTTCTGCGAATCGCGCAAGCCTTCTCGGCGAGCAATTACGATTTCAAAACGCTGGTACGTGAGCTCTTCTCTTCACCGCTCATCACACTGTCGGCTGTAACGCTGACAACCGGAGAAAATGGAGTGATCCTCAGCATTGCGCGTCGCGATCAGTATTGCGCTGCGCTTTCGAATCGCCTCGGATTGCCGGATGTTTGCGGCATGACGTCGCCTGCGCTGACCGGCGCGCAGAATCAGGTCGCGAGCCGCGCCGTTCTGATTCCGGCCGACACCTACTACCGCGCCTATGCACTCCCCGCGTTGCCGACCAATCCGGATTTGTTCTTCCGACAAAGCGTCGAGTCGATGTGTGGGCTCATCGCAGCGCAAGTCGTCGACATCAACCCGACCCTCGGCGCCTCACGTTACGCAAGCACCGCCCCCGACGTCGCGATCGCAGACATGGTCACGACGGTCATGGGCCTCACACCTTCCGATCCGCGGTCAGCACCGGCAATCGGAATCCTCGAAGACAACTTCGCGCAGTCGAAGGCCGGGGGAGCGAATGCATCTGATTCGCTCAAAGCGACATTCACCCTGGCGTGCATCGCGCCCAGCAGCGTCATCATCGGGCTGTAGAGGAGAACGATCATGGACCAAAACCGACGAAAAATTCTTCTCTCCGGACTGTTCGGCGCAGGTTGGATGGGCCTTCGGGCTCTCGCAACCGGCATCCCCCTCTCGGTGCTCTCGAGCCTCGAGAAGAACGCGAAGGCCGACACTCCGCCGGTCTGCACCGCGGTGAAACCGAACTACATTTATCTGCTCACGTCGGGCGGCGGCGATCCGCTCAACGCGAACGTGCCGGGCACTTACGACGACCCCGGCATTTATCACTCGGCCCAAGCGTCGATGTTGAAGACCCCCATGACGCTGGGAGCCACCTCAACGAGCGCGTCTGCTGCATGGGCAGGAATGGACCCCGCCATCCTCGCGCGCACGTGTTTCTTCCATCACGGCACGTACACGAACTCGCACGGTGACGCCGCGAAGGTGAATCGGCTCATGGGCGCGGTGATGCGCCAAGAGATGCTCGTGTCGATGCTCGGTAAGAGCCTCGCGCCATGCCTCAACACGGTGCAAACGCAGCCGCTCGTGCTCAACAACCAATTGGTCACGTACAACGGCGGCGTCATGCCGGTGCTGAGCCCGCAAAATCTCCAAGCGGTTCTCGCGGCTCCGACGGGCGCACTAGCGAACTTGCAAAAGGTCCGCGACACGCATCTCGCCTCGCTCAACGCGCTCATGAAGACGAGCGGAACCACCGCGCAAAAAGCGATGATCGATCAATATGCGCTCTCGCAAACCGAAGCGCGCTCGCTCTCACTACAGCTTCTCACCGACCTCGCTTCGATCAACGGGCAGAACCAGCGCAACGATCAAAACATCGCGGCGGCAGTTTTGTTCAAGATGAACGTGAGCCCGGTTTCGGTCGGCAGCTACAGTTGGGGCGGCGACAATCACGGCGACAACGGTCTGCAAGGCGAGGCCACGCAGCAGGTGGCGAGCATCGCCGGCATCACCGACTTCATCGCGCGTCTGAAGACGTACGGGCTCTCGGATCAAGTCACCATGGTTTTCCAAAATGTGTTCGGCCGCACGCTCTCGATGAACGCGCACAGCGGAAACGGCGACGGACGAAATCACAACGCCAACCACCACTGCACCGTCATGATCGGCGCGGGCTTCAAGGCGTCACTCATCGGCGGCGTCGAGCTGCAGAGCAACGGCAACGACTACCAAGCCAAAGGGATCCAATCGACGACTGGCGCGGGCACGGACAGCGGCGACATTCCGTACACCGACACGCTCGGGTCGGTCGGCAAGACGCTCGGCAAAGCATGCGGCGTTGCGCAGACCGATCTCGACACACAGATCACGCAGGGCAAGGTCGTTACCGCGGCGCTCGCCTGATCCAAAATTTTATTTTTAGAAGAATTTGGTGCCCCCTCCCGGCTCGCCGTAGGCGAGCCGACCTCCCCCAAATCGCATGCTCGCCGCCGAAAAGATGGCGGCTCCGCGTGCTCAGGGGGAGGTGAAATTATTTTGCTTGCTGGACGAACGGAGTCTTCCGAGTCGTTTCCGGCTCGCGCGCTCCGCGCGTTTTAATCGGACTCAATACCGTTGAAATCCGGAAGAGTTTGTCCCGCCCATTTTTGCGGAGCAAAAATTTGGGGGGGACCGCAGGCGCG
>JBDTFL010000812.1:0-8374 GCA_039937955.1 Polyangiaceae bacterium
GGCCCACGCTCTACCCGTACCGGCGCGGGCTGGCGACGTAATGCTCATTCACAATCATCTTTGGCATCGTTCGGGTCTGAACAAAACCTCGTCGCCGCGTCGCGCATTCACGGTTTGTTTCATGAGCGCGCAGACAAGATGCTTGCGAAAGAAACGCGCACCACGCGTGTTTTTCCCTGTATTTCGCGCCACTTGATCCTAAGCTCGCGCGCATGCGAGCCGTCCGCGTTCACGATCAATCAGGTCCCAAAGGTCTCAAGGTCGACACGCTCGACGATCCGACGCCCGTCGCAGGTGAGGTCCTTGTCGAGGTCCGCGCCGCCGGCGTGAATTTTCCAGACGTGCTTTTGTCCTACGGAAAATATCAGTTCAAGCCCGCGCCGCCGTTCATCCCGGGTGGCGAAGCGTCGGGTGTCGTGCGCAGCGTCGGTGCGGGCGTCACGTCCGTGAAATCAGGCGACCGCGTCGCGTTCACGTTGCTCAATGGCGCATTCGCAGAGCTCGTTGCAGCGCCGGAGCTCGCGTGCGTGAAGATCCCGGACAACGTGAGCTTCGAGGTCGGAGCCGCAACGCTTCTCACATACCTCACGACGATTCACGCGCTCGTCGATCGTGCAGCCATCCAAAAAGGCGAAACGCTGCTCGTGCTCGGTGCGGCCGGTGGCGTTGGCGTTGCGGCCATTCAGCTCGGCAAGCTGCTCGGCGCTAAAATCATCGCGGCGGTTTCGACCGATGAAAAAGCGGCTTTTTGCAAAGACCAAGGAGCGGACGAAACGATCGTCTACTCACGCGAGGATTTGAAAGAGCGCGTGAAGGTCCTCACGGGCGGTGCTGGCGCAAACGTCGTCTACGACGCAGTCGGTGGTCCGTATTCCGATCCGGCATTGCGCGCGACGGCTTGGGAGGGGCGCTATTTGGTCGTCGGATTTGCAGCCGGCGACATTCCGAAGATTCCTCTCAATCTCGTGCTCCTCAAAGGCTGCCAAATCGTCGGCGTGTTTTGGGGTCAGTTCGCGATGCGTGATCCGGCGCGCAATCAGGCGAACGCAGCGAAAATTTTCTCGTGGGTGTCCGAAGGAAAACTGAAGCCGCACGTCGACGGCACATTTCCATTCACGCAAGCCGGCGAGGTGCTCGAGCGAATGGAGCAGCGTCTCGTCAAAGGAAAAGTGATTCTCGTTCCCTAAGTGCGGCTCAGAGTCCAGCGTCAATAGGTGGCTTTACACCGGGTTTTACCGGTGTTTTTGGTTTTGCCGAAACGCTCGCGGCCGGTTTTCCGTAGGCCATCGTTTGCGGCTTGGCGCCCATGGAATCCAAATCGATCGCGTCGGAAGATGCTGACGCCGCGGCCGATGGGGCGCTCGAAGGATCGGGCGATGCACTCGTGGCTGCACTGTCCGACGCCGATGGAAGCGTTGCGGGTAATGCAGGTGCGGTGACGGTGGGCTCGGGCGTCGCGTTCACTTGCGAATGAATCATCTGCGAGATTTTTCCGCGATTGATGAATGCAACCGCTGCGATTGCGGCAACGAGCGCGAGTGCGATCCATTTTCCGCTGCCGCCGCGAGGCTCGGCGTCCGCGAGATCTTCCTGTGCCTTCGTGATCGCGCGGTTTGTCGTGCCGCGATCATCGCCGGTAGGTGACCCGGAAGACTCTGCGTCGACGATCGGCTCGCCGTCCGGACCGATCGGAATGACCGGCGCGGGCTCGTACAAAGCAGAGATCGACGATTGAGCGGCTTCCGCTTCCGGCGTTCCCGCGGCTTGGACCAAAAGCGCGGCCAAACGCAGCGCTTGCTGCATCGTCTTCGCATTCGGCCAGCGCGCTTTCATCTCCACCGCGACGGCGCGGTCGACGATTTTGCAGACCTCCGGATGCGTGTCCGGCGCCATGTCTTTGAGCGGCGGCAGCGGCTGCGTCATCGCGAGCAAGAGCTCTTCGTTGCTGGTCGCCGCGCGCCGAGGACGATCGCCGATGATGAGCGCGTAGAGCGTTGCGCCCACCGCCCAAAGATCAGTGCGTTCGTCGACCTCGTCCCAACGGCCACGCGCTTGCTCGGGCGGCATGAACGCAGGTGTGCCGAGCGGCATTCCCATTTGCGTCGCACCTGGTTGCAAGCTCGGCATGTCCTCGGTGATGCGCGCGATGCCGAAATCCAAAACCTTCACGACCTTTTGCTTGGTCACGAAAATGTTGGCGGGCTTGATGTCGCGATGAATGACCTTCTTTTCGTGGGCCGCCGCGATCACCTCGAGAAGATCTTCGGTGAACTTCAGTGCCTCCAAAATCGGCACGGCGATTTTTTTTCGGAGGCGGCGCTCGAGCGTGTAGCCCTCCAGTAGCTCCATCACCAAGTACGCGTTGCCGTCTTCGGTGACATCGTCGTCTTGGATTTGAACGGCCGCCGGATGTTCGATTTTGTTGGCGACGTAACCCTCACGCAAAAAGCGATCGACGAAGTCTTTTTCCGCAGCGAGCTCCGGATGCAAAAGCTTGATGGCGGCGCGCTTGCCGTTACGATGCGTTGCCGCATAAACCGACGCGCTGCCTCCGACACCGAGCAACGTGTCGAGGCGCCACTTGTCACGCAGCACCGTACCGATACGGGCTTTTGCTTTTTCGACGAGCTGCGCAGACGCCATGAGCGATCGGGAATTTTACGAGGGGTGAGCCACTAAAACAACAGGCAGGAGGTCATACCTTCTCTGGCAGCGCGTTTCCGAGCAAACCGGTCGGCTTCCACAGAAGGACGGCGATTAGCGCGATGCTTACGCCCACGTCCACCAACGTCGAAGTCACGAAGAATCGCGCCGTACGCGCGCGAAGAAAACGTCAGTCAGAAGCCGCCGTCGGGATTCGGTGCAAGCACCTGCAGCGGAATGGGCGAATCTTGTGCGCCGGAGTCGTTGCCGAGGTCGCCGCCGCGACCCCAACAGACGACGCTGCCAGCACCACACGATCCGGTGAGAATCGCGCAGGCGTTGTTGCCGACTTCGACGTTCGAGGCTGGCGGCAGGGTGCCCGTTCCGTCGAAACCAACGACTGCGCTCGGTGGCATCGGTGCACTGCTGCCGTCGATGTCGCCGCTGCCAAGATTGCCGTGCTGGTTCGATCCCCAACATGTGATGCCGCCGGATGACCCCACCAAGCATCCGAAAGCTTGCGAGAGCGCGCCTTGCGTGGCGAGCGGCAAACTTGGGATTTTCAAGGGGATCCCGGTTGAGCCGGAAAATGGCAACGCGCCGTTGAAGATGTTGCCGCTGTTATGGCCCCAACAATAAAATGCGCCCGCGTGATCGGTTGCGCAGGTCGTGACATCGCCCATCGCGAATGTCGTCGCAGGAGGCGTGGCGCCTGCGTCGCTCAAGCTTGCGTTGACCGCGACGTTGACGTTGCTGTTGAAGACGGCTGCCGCGAGCTGCTGCTCACTGTTGCTGCCAATGCAAAAGGGCGCAGCCGTGGTGCTCGCTCCGCAGATCGCGAGCGAGAATGGACTGCCGGTAAGCGTGACGCCGGTTGCGCCGAGCGCAGGTGCGAGGGGCATTTCGATCGCGAATGGAGAAGTCGCTCCTGCGTCGCTGCCTCCGAGCTCGCCGGCTGCATTCGTTCCCCAACAAAGCAGCACGCCATCGCTACGTGCAGCACAAGAATGATGTCGGCCCGCGGCGAGCGCCGTGATGTTGGCGATGGGTGCGCCTGCGCGATCGACCACTTCCCCCGGTAAAAATGCTGTTGGCGATGCTGCGACGCTGCCATTTCCGAGCGCGGCGTTGTTGTTTGCGCCCCAACACCAAACGTGACCGTTCGTGTCGAGCGCGCAGACGTGATCATTGCCCGCAGAAACGCTCGCGAATTTCAGCGCTCCCGCCGAAGCCGGAAATTGCGGAGCGACAGGTCGGTAACCGGTTGGCGTGCTCGCATCGACGCCGAGATATCCGAATTGATTCGTGCCCCAACAGACGAGTGAATGATCGACGCGAATCGCGCAGGCGGCCTCGGTTCCGACGGTGATCTCGATCGCGTCGTTCAAGAAATCGGACGCGCCGCCGTCGAACACGCACGCCGGTGCGCCGTCGTTTTTTCCGGAGTCGGTTGGCGGACCAACGGCGTCGGAGCCGGACGAGCCATCGGACGATGCGTTCGAGTCACCGCTCGCGTCGCCATTGCCCGCACCGTTCGAGTCGTCGCCGCCCGAGCATGCGATCATCAAAGCGGCGCCCGCCGAAATTGCAGTGAGCGCGCCAATCGCCACGCGAAGCTTTTTCATCGAAGCGCCTCCGACATCATTTCAGGCAAAATTACGAACGTTTCAACGCGATGGCTGCGGCCTCTTCCAAGATGCGGAAGGTGAACGACTCGGAGATGTAGAGCTCGACGGCGTCGCGAACGTCGTACGTGTAGCCAATTCCGAAGTCGTGACCGACGGTGATTTCGTAATCTCCGCCGCGCGTGGTGAGAAGCACGGCGCCGGAAATCGCCGGTGCCCAAACGAGCGGGCCGTCGATGATCTGCTCGATGCGTTTGCGGATCGGATAGCCGTCTTCGCTGGCGGCCGTGACCTCGTCGTAGGATTTCGGTCCGAGCGCGAGCGCGTAAGGTCCGTTGATGCCCGCCTGGCGAAGCGTTTCTTTTGCTTTCGCAACTGCGCCCGGCCATTGCGCAGTGTTCGCGACGTTGATCGGCGAGTGCGGGCTCGATGGAATGATGCCCGCGATTTTCGCTGCGGCATTTCCGTTGAAGATCGCGTCGTCCTCCGCGCGAGCAATTGCCTCTGCGGCTTTCACGACGGCATCCAAATCCGGATCGTCGGCGCCACGCGAGATCGCGTCGAGCTCGGCAACCGGCAACATGAACGGCGCTTTGAGCTCGACGAGCGGTTGCACCTCGCGAAGCGCTGCGGTCACCATGCCGGCAACACCTGCGACGGGTTGTTTCGTCTTGGCAGACGTGAGCGGAAGCACGCGTCCGGTACTCACTGCTGCGAACTTCCAGCCGTGCGGACCTTCGAAGTCAACAAGCTTGCGAGCCGCTAAATTCAGCTTCAAAACGCGTTTTGCTTCTTCGTCGATCGCTGCCCATGCCTCTGGCAAAACCGGCGCGAATTGTCGTTTCAAGAGGTTCACCTTCAGGCTCCTTTCAAGCTACCGATGCCGAGTGAGCCGTCGGCGTGCGAGATGGCGCCGTCCGGTTTTTTCGCTGACGATTTTTTGCCGGACGATTTTTGCTCGCCGCCTTCACCGCGGTCCGCTTTGGCGTTCTCTTCGACCTCGAGGATCGGGCCTTCGCTGTTGATGTATTTGGCGATGTTGCCGTCGAACTCCGCGCTCGTGCGGCGAATCCATTCGAGCGTCATCATGGCGTGCTCGATCTCTTCGCGTTTGTTGTGTTGAAGAACCCCCGCGAGCTCCGGATCCGAGCACGCCTCGGCGCGCTGCTGATACCAATCGACGGCCTCGAGCTCCTCGCGGAGTGAGACCAGCGCGCGATGCATGTTCTTCGTCGCTTCCGAAAGAAGCTCCGGTTGTTCGTGGAGATTTTCGCTTCCCATGTGCGCGTTTTACCACGGCGTCCGGGGGCTACGTCACGAGATGATCGGATGGGCTCTAAGACGGCGGCAGCGAGTGCTCAGAACGCGAGCCTCGCGTGGGCGGCGACGCCTTCATGCGACGCGTGACCTCGCGCAAAACCTCCGTGTAGCGATCACGAAACGCTTTTTCCGAAGGCGCGGTGCCAGTGAGCATTCGTGTGATTTGCGGAAATGCCCACGGAAATACGCTCATCGCCATCATCGCCAAGAGCGCGTGATCGGACGGCAGCTTGCTGCACATCACGCCGGCTTTTTGCGCCTGCCGCATGCGCTCCCGACTTTTTTCCATTCGCTCGCGACGAACAGGCTCCGCCATCACGGGGCCTTCGCCGTACGCGAGCGATTCCCAAAGCATCAAACGAAGCCACTTCGATTTGCTCGGGCACGCGTTGAATTGGTAGACGACCATGTCCTCGAGATCGGTCGGCGCTGCGGCAAATGTCTGCTCGTGCTCGGAGAGCATCTTTCCGACGATCGCTTCGAACAGCGCTTTTTTGTCGCCGAAGTAATGATAGAGCATCCGCTTGTTGGTCTTCGCGCGCTTCGCGATCATGTCCACGCGTGCGCCGTCGAAGCCTTTGAGCGCGAACTCGTTCGTCGCTGCGGAGAGAATGCGTGCACGCGTTTTTTCCGGGTCGCGTACACGCGCGGGCGAGCTACGACGCGGTTTTTTTTTGGCCGTAGATGTCGAATTTCGAGCCGTCACAACGATACCTGCGGAGGTTATGGCGTCGGCTTTTGCGTTTGTCGACCGCGCATCTGAGTACGCAGACGTCTGCGAATGGGACCTGTTCGCAATAGTTAACAGTCAGACCTCTCGTCGTGGCGCTTGAGCTTTTCGTGAACGAAACGACGCTCCTTCCAGTGTGAAAACGCAGCTACAAACCGCGGACCCGCGTCGTCGACGTGAAACAAAAACGTCCGGTGAGGGGTCTGTCGTACGTCGAACAGGTAATGAAAAAAGCGCGACGGGGGCTCGCGCGAAAGTAACCAGCTGGTTATTGACTTCGTAGCTCGTGCGCCCCAGGCACCCTACCGATGATTTTCGTCCCAAAACTGCACTTCAAGCGTTCGCACGACCCGAAGTTGTGGGCTATCGACCGCGCGATTTGAGTCGGAACCACCAGCTCACACGTAACGATTCGGTAACAAGCGGCCCGTCCCGAAGCACCGCAGCTCAGCATGGACTTGATCATGCTTCTTCACGCAACTAGCTGCACACGCCGTGTAGACCGCGTCAGAACAGACAGCACGAACGCAGAACCAGACGCAGACCGAAACCGGAGGCTTTTTTGAAACGTCCGACCAATATTCCGAAGGCCGATGGCAAGCTCGCCGTTTTGCTTCCGGGCATGGGCGCAGTTGCCACGACGACGATGGCTGGAACGATGCTGGCTCGTCGTGGAAAGGGTGCGCCGATTGGCTCGCTTACGCAGCTCGACACCATTCGGCTCGGCAAACGGACCGACGAACGCGCTCCCGCGATTTCGGATTTTGTTCCGCTCGCAAAGCTCGATCAGATCGAGTTCGGCGGTTGGGATTTGTTCGAGGACAACGCCTGGGAATCTGCGTCGCACGCGAAGGTGCTGCGCCCCGAGCACCTCGCCGAGGTGAAAGAAGAGCTCTCCGCGATCAAGCCGAACAAAGCGGTCTTTTATCCGGAGTACGTGAAACGCCTCCACGGCACGCACGTGAAAAATGCTCCGACGAAAGCCGACATGGTCGAGGCGGTTCGCCAAGACATCAAAGATTTCGTGAAGGCAAAAGGCTGTTCGCGCGCGGTCGCCGTTTGGTGCGGCTCGACCGAGACGTACACGCAAGCAGGCGCGGTTCACGAGAACATCAAATCCTTCGAAGCCGGTTTGCAGAAGAACGATCAGGGCATCACGAACTCGCAGATTTACGCGTGGGCGTTCATGAAAGAGCGTGTTCCGTTCGCGAACGGATCACCGAATTTAGCCGTGGATTTCCCGGCGGCGCGTGAGCTCGCACGTGAGCAAAACGTCGCAGTCGCGGGCAAAGATTTCAAAACCGGTCAGACGTTGATGAAGACGATCATCGCGCCAGGTTTGAAGAGCCGCATGCTGGGCTTGAACGGTTGGTACTCGACCAACATTTTGGGAAATCGTGACGGCGAGGTTTTGGACGATCCCGAATCGTTCAAAGCAAAAGAGGTTTCGAAGCTCAGCGTTCTCGACACGATCCTGCAGCCCGAGACGCACAAAGAGCTCTACGGAAATTTCGTCCACAAAGTGCGCATCGATTACTACCCGCCGCGCGGTGACGAAAAAGAGGGCTGGGACAACATCGACCTGTTCGGTTGGCTCGGTTACCCGATGCAGATGAAGATCAACTTCCTCTGCCGCGACTCGATTCTTGCAGCACCGATCGTCTTGGACCTCGCGCTCTTCCTCGATTTAGCCCAGCGCGCCGGGTTCCGCGGAACGCAAGAGTGGCTGAGCTTCTACTTCAAGAGCCCGATGACCGCGCCTGAGCTCAAACCGGAGCACGACCTCTTTATCCAGGTGAAAAAGCTCAAAAACACGCTTCGCTGGATGATGGGCGAAGAGATGCTGACCCACGTTGGGCACGAATATTACGACTGACACGTAGAAGCTGAGCAGTGACAGAAGCATTCACGGAACTAGGTAGTTACTTCGAGACACCTTCCAGAAATTTGGTCCTCGAACTTACGCAGCGTTATCCAATTTCATTCGAGGAACGAAGATGCGACGGCTCAAAGGCGCGCTAATCGGATTCGGTTTCATCGCAGAAAAAGGGCATCT
>JBDTFL010000813.1:0-2959 GCA_039937955.1 Polyangiaceae bacterium
CACCGCGCCGCGTTCGATCGTCCAAATACACGACGCCCAATGTTTCACCGCGCGCGATGAGCGGCACTGCGAGCACGCTTCGCAAACGGAGCGTGTGCACGGAAGCGTGCAAATCCCCGAGCGAAGCGAAGGCGTCGGTAGCAATCACGGCGTCGCCTTTTTCGAGCGCTTGCTGCGCGATGCCGTGCGAAAGCGCGAGCTGCTCGCCCGTGAGATCCTCGCGCGCGAGATTTCGTGCGGCGCGTGGCACCAATTTTCCATCGGGCGCGCGCAGCAACAAAAGACCACGCTCCACTCCCGCCCAAAGGAGCATGGCGTCGAGCGCCTGTTCGAAGAGCGGACGCAAGCGATCACGACCACCGAAGGCCCGTACGATCGTCTCGAGCTGCGCGATCTGCTCGGGTGCGAGATCGGTGTCTTTCGTTTCGCTCTCGCGTGCCCAGCGGAGCGTTTCGATCGACGCGCGATACTCGGCAGGAGCATGCTGACGCAAACGACGCGAGGCCCGTACGCGCTCCGATTCGAAGCGACGCGCGCCGTCACCTTCACCGAGCTGCGTCGCGAGCGTGACCGCCGCCGCGAGCGCTGGGCCGCGAGAACCGACCGGCGCGGCAACACCGACCAATGCAGCAAGTGAGGTCAAAATCGAACGGGCTTCGGTCGGATTCGTACGTGGATCGATCGCCGTTGCACGAGCTCCCCACCATTCCCAACGTGCGCCTGCGCTCCAGCCGCTCGACGCACGATCCGCTTGTGAAATAGCTGTTTTGTCGATCGCACCGCTTGCCCAAATCAAGAGACGTGCAGATGCGCGACCGAGATCCTCTTCACTGCCGCCGACCAATTCCGCAAACGCACGGAGCGCTTCGGCGCGCGCGACATCATCACCCGCCACACGCGTTTCGACGCGAGCCCATCGCGCGTAAGCAGCAGCGCGGCGATCGCCGGATGCTTCGGAGCGAGCTCCGGCTTCATACGCAGCTTCGTCGGCGACGTGGGTCGCTCCGAGCGCAGCCAGCGCGCTCGCTCGTGAAAGCCACGCGCGTGCGGCATTGGCGTCGCGACCCAGTCGTTCCCACAAGAGTGCGGCGCGTGTCGCTGCGTTCAACGCGCGGCCGACATCGCCGTCGTCGGTTGCAGCCGCGGCAAGCCCGGTCAAATACGTGGCCTCTTCGACGACGCTGCCCGATTGCGTTGCGAGCTCGGACGCCCGCCCGAACGCGTGCGCGCTGGCCGCCGATTCTCCTCGCGCATGCTCGAGCATTCCGCGCATGGCCTCGAGGCGTGCGAGCTCTTCGACGTCGCGAGCTTGTGCGCCATCGATCTCGCGCAAGCCGTCGCCGATTCTTCCGGACGAGTACGCGACGAGCGCTCGCACTTCTGCCGCGGCCGCGCCATGTGCGTCGCTCACGATTTGCAATGCTTCCTCGAGGTGCCCCTGGTCCCACGCGAGTCGTGCGAGGCACGCGCGTGCGCGATCACGTGGTCGGCCTTTTCCATTCGCGATCGCGCGACGGGCTATTTTTTCAGCGGATTCGCGATCGCCGGCGCGTCGTGCGATCTCGGCACGGCGTGCGTCGCTCTCCGTGCCTTCCAGCGTCGAGAGCGCGTACGCGGCACGTCCGGCGTCACCGCTGCGAAGCAATGCGTCGGAGAGCGCGAGCGTGATCGCTTGCGGCATGCGATGCGCGGCGACTTCATTTTCGGTGAACGCAACGATGCGCGCGTCGGGGCGCGGCCTTCCGAGCTCGGTCGCAATCGTCGCAACGAGCTCGTCACCGGTTGGCAGAGGATCGAGGTGCTCGACCTCCGCTTTGCCGCGTACGTCGTCGTACGTCCACGATGCGATCGGGATCGCGGCCGCCAGCTCCAACGCGCGCGCCACGATTCGATTTTCTGGCGATGCATCTTCGATCGGCCAAGCGGCTGCTGGCGTTCCGACGAGCGCCACCCAAAACCGCGCGCGCATGAGCGGAGACATGTTGCCGATCGTGACGTCATTTTTCTGCGCGTCATGATCTGCTTTGTTTTGTGGGGTTTGATGAATTTTTTTGCGAAGCGCGATTGTCTCGTCGAGCCACGCCCGGCCCTCACCGCTCACGTCGCCCGAGATGCGCGAGGCTTGCGCGAGCTCGGCATGGCGCAGCGAAAGATAAACGCGACGCACCGACGCGCGTCGCGACTCCGAAGCTTCACGTGCGTCAGAGCGTAGCTCGAGAAAATGTGCGGCACGGTCGGCGATCCATGCGGCGCTCGGTCGTGCGCCGGGCGAACGCGCCGTGAGAAGCGCGATCCACCGCAAAATTTCGGTCGATTCGTGATCCGCCAATATTTCACGAAGCATCACGCCGAGCGCAAACAGATCGCTCGCGGGGCCGGCGCTCTCGGGATTTTCTCGAAGCTCCGGTGACGCATAATGCTGCGTGCCACCACGCGCGCCTTCTTCGACGCTCGTCGCAAGCCCGAGATCGATCAACGTCGCGCGGCGATCTTCTGCGCGATCGATGTCAGCACCAGCATGCATCAGCACGTTGTCGGGCTTCACGTCGCCGTGACGAACACCCGCCTCGTGCAGCTCCGCGAGCGCACGCGCTACGGCATGCGCAACGATCGCTGCCGTTCTTTCGCGCTTGGCGGCGTGAATTTTTTTCGGATCGAGACGCGCGCCTTCAATCCACGTCGTCGCCAAAAAAAATGCCGGCACGTCATTCTGACGGACGGGGCTCGCATCCAAAATGTCCGCGCCCCACCGACGCGCAATTTGTTGAAGACGAAATGCTTCGCGCTCGAGGATCGGAATGTCGGCCGCACCTCGCGCGATCTTGATCGCCGCCGTCACGCCCGCGCGATTCTGCGCACGCCAAACCTCGGCGGTCGCGCCTGCACCCACGCGTTCCACGCAATTCCATTCCGGGATCACCGGCAAATGCGCGGCCTTTTTTCCAGAAGACGCCAACTC
>JBDTFL010000814.1:0-3094 GCA_039937955.1 Polyangiaceae bacterium
CGGGCGGGACAAGGCCACCCCGAGCACCAATCCGATGCTGACATGGAGCGCGACGTTGGCCAGTGTCCACAAAACCGTGACCAGCAGCGTGAGATAAAACGAGCCGTGGCCCAAGAGCGGACCGCCACGCGCGGTCAGAATGCGCGCGTAGTTGGAGAAGCCGACGTAGATGGGATGCGATTGCGTGCCCGCGAAAAATGACGTGATCGCGCCCGCAAAAAGCGGAAGCACGACGAGCGCGAAGATCGCGACGGCCGCATGCGCGACGTATTTGTAAGCGGGAACCGATTTCTTGACGGCCGCACGAAATGCCGAGCTGCGCGCGCGCTTCAAAATCAAAAACGCAAAACCGAGCAGCACGATGCCGAAAAAAATCACCAGCGGCGCAGGCGACGGCGGTGGCGGCTGCGGGCGCATCGCATCGGCAAATCGGGCTGCAGCTTCGTTCAATGCATCGACCGGCTTTGCGTCGCCGCGAAGCACTTTCAGGATCGCTTGGTTCGCCGGAACCCACGCGGCGCGCATTGCAGGCGACGTCGGCATCGCGACCGTATTTCGTGCGGCGTCATGGAAT
Source organism: Polyangiaceae bacterium (assembly GCA_039937955.1). Taxonomy (GTDB): domain Bacteria; phylum Myxococcota_A; class Polyangia; order Polyangiales; family Polyangiaceae; genus JAICXU01. Next base: position 575 of record JBDTFL010000814.1, read on the forward strand.
GCCTTTAAATTTGGGTTATTTGCGATCGCTGGCTCGGACCACACGTCGCTGCGCGCCACGACTTGCTCGCCTACGGTTGCGCGCACGAGCGCCGATTCTTTGCCGCCCAGATAACGCGCGAACGCCCGAACGTCTTCGCGTTGCGCGCCGGTCGGCGTGAGCATGACGCCTTCGACCGTGAGCAGCGGACGCATCTCGCCGTGGCCTGGGCTCGATGCTGCTTCCTCGATCTTCGGAAGCGGAATGACATGATAGCGAACGCCGTCTTTGATCTCCGATTGCATCCACGGTCCGCTGATCGCGGTTGCGGCATGACCGGATGCGAAGAGACGCGTGACGAGCGCGCCGTCGGGCTCAACTGGCACGATGCGCGCGATCACGAGACCGTGGACGTAATCCACCGACGCCGCGGCCTCTTTACCCACGAACGCGAAGTGGCCTTGTTCGTCGAGCATGCGCCCGCCGAAGGCGTGGAGAAACGGCGCATGAAAAAATGCGTTCGGTGCTTCGTACGCGAGCGGATAAGAGTCGGCCGGAAGCGAAGCGCGCAATCGGCCTATTTCTTCGATGGATTTCGGATCGCTCTTCACCAGCGCATCGTTCACGTAGAGCGCGAGGCACTTGTCGGAGAGCGGAACTGCGTAGTGTTTTTGATCGATGGTGACGGCAGCGACAGACGCCGAATCGAACGCGGCGAGATCCGAATCGGGCAGCGCATCACCGACCGGCGAAACCAAACCGTCGCGCAAATACAAACCGAGTCGCTCATGCGCGTCGATGAAAAGGTCGGGGCCATGCGCGCGCGGGATCGCAGCGCCGAGCTTCGCGCTGTATGCGTCGAAAGGAATCGACAGCAGCTCGATATGCACGCCGGGATTTTCTTCTTCGTATTGCGCGGCGATCTGGTCGATCGCTTTTTCTTCGCCGCCTCGATAGGCGTGCCACAGCACGATGCTCTTTACGGGATCTCCACAGCCCGAAAATACGATCGCGCAGATCGCCAAAACAGCTATTGAAAAAGCCCTATTTCGCATCGAGAGCGAGACCGCTCTTCGGGTCGAAAAGATGAACGCGCTCGGTGATGGCACTGACCGCGATGAGGTCGCCCGGTTTTGCGCTGCGTGCTTCGTCGGCTTCGAGCCTGCAGATGACGCGCGGCCCGCTCGCTTTGAGCCAGCCGTGCGCGAACGCTTCGAAGCCGAGCGCCTCGACGATTTCGACGTGCAAGTCGGCGACTTTGGTTTGTTCGTCTTTGGTGCGAATGAGATCGTGCGGACGAACGCCGACGCGAACCGTGCGGCCTTCGATCAACGCGGTGCCGAAACGATCTTCGGAGACCTCGATGCGGGCAGTGCCGTCGCTTGCGAACCAACGATCCCCCTCTTTTTCGAGCTTCGCGTCGAGCATATTCATCTGCGGTGAGCCGAGAAATGTGGCAACGAACTCACTGCGTGGTCTTTCGTAGACGTCGAGCGGAGCGCCTTTTTGCTCGACGATTCCGCCGTTCATGACCCACAAAGTGTCGGCGAGCGTCATCGCCTCGACTTGATCGTGCGTGACGTAGAGCGTGGTCGCTTTCAGCTGATCGTGATTGCGGCGAATTTCCACGCGCACTTCTGCACGCAGCGCCGCATCCAAATTCGAGAGCGGCTCATCGAACAAAAAAATCTGTGGCCGGCGAACGATCGCGCGACCCATGGCCACGCGTTGACGTTGCCCTCCCGAAAGCTGCTTTGGCATGCGCTCGAGATAGTCGTCGAGCGACAGCATCTTGCTCGCGTCGCGTACGCGCGTTTCGATCTCGTTCGGCGGAGTGCCCCGAATCTTCAAACCGAACGCGAGATTTTCGCGAACCGTGAGATGCGGATAGAGCGCGTAACTTTGGAACACCATCGCGATGTCGCGTTCGCGTGGTGGCAAGTGCGTGACGTCACGATCTCCTATGAAAATAGCCCCTTCGTCGAGCTCCTCGAGGCCGGCGACCAAACGCAGCAGCGTGCTTTTTCCGCAACCGCTCGGGCCAACCAAAACCGCAAATGCGCCTTCGGCGATTTCGAGATCGACGCCTTTCAAAATCTGCTGATTGCCGAAGCTCTTCTTTGCGCCACGCACCCGACAGCGCAATTTTTTCGGCGTGATGACGGGCTCGCTCGCGTCGTGATCGACCGTTGCGTTCGTTTGCGGCGTCGCTGTCTGTTCTTGCGATTGGGTCATTGAAAAAATGCGGCCGAGAAACGGCGGTGAGCATAGCGGCGCGTCGGCCGTGCGGCGTTGACTTTCCGGCCCAGCATGACAAAAGGGTGACTCTTCGATGAGGTACGTCGCGTCCACCCTGATTTCCAGCGTTTTGTACGCTTCTATCGTCGGCGGCGTCGCGTGCAGCGGCTCGGATGACAGCGCGCCCGGCGCAACTGCGGCGAACGACGGTGGCTCGAATGACGCATCGCCGCTCGATGCGGCGACAAATTCGAAAGATGGCGCGGTGCCGCTCAGCGACGGCGCGCCGAATACTGCATGCGA
>JBDTFL010000815.1:0-8631 GCA_039937955.1 Polyangiaceae bacterium
TCTTCTGCGCTTGACGAAGATGCTCCTCGGTTTTGCGAAGCGCCTCTGCCGCGCTCTTGCGATCGGTGATGTCACGAATATTGGTGACGATTGCGCGCAGAGTTGGGTCGGCGAGATGATTGGTGCTGCTCGCGCTCACCCAACGCGTCGTGCCGTTCGCCGTGATGATCCGAAATTCGGCTGCGACGCTGGGCGCGGTGAGTGTCTCGTTCATCGCAGTGCCGAGCGCGTCGAGATCCTCAGGATGTACGAAATCCCGAATGTGCCTTCCGAGGAGATCGTCGGTCGCGCGGCCGAAAATCGTGCTCGCGGCGGGGCTGACGTAGACCCATCCCGTTTCCAGGCTGCTGATGATGATGCCTTCGGAGCTGCGTTCGATCAGCGCGCGAAAACGGGCTTCTTGACGTCGGTGCTCCCGACGAGATTTTGCGTCGCCTATCTCGCGTTCAATCGCCGGCGCGAGTCGCGCAAGCTTGTCTTTGAGCACGTAATCATGGGCGCCGGCGCGCATGGCTTCGACGGCTTGCTCCTCCCCGATGGTGCCCGATGAGATGATGAACGGCAGATCCAACTTCGAGCTTTGGAGCACTGCGAGCGCGGCCAGCGCGCTGAACCGCGGCATCGACCAATCGCTGATGACGACATCCCACTTCGCATTTTCCAGCGCCGCTCGCATCGCGACTTCGGTGTCGACGCGTTCGAACTCGATCGTGGGGTGGGTGCGCCGCAGCTCCATGATGACGAGCTTTGCGTCGGAGACGTCGTCCTCGACCAGCAAAACACGAAGCGGCGCGTTCATCGTGGTCTCGCCCCCGCAGGCGCAGGCTCGTTCAACAAAAGCCAAAACAGCCCGAGCGTCTTTGCGGCGCTAGCGAACTCGGCGAAGTCGACAGGCTTCCGTACGTACGCGTTCGCGCCGAGCTGATAGCCGCGCAGCACGTCCTCATCCTGCGTCGACGACGTCAGGATGACCGTAGGAATCATCTTCGTTCGTGGATCTTCGCGCATGCGTCGCAGCACCTCGAGCCCGTCGATGCGCGGCAGCTTGAGGTCGAGGAGGACGAGGGTCGGCAGCTCACGAACGTCTCTTTTCGCGTATTTTGCCGTGCAAAACAGATAGTCGAGCGCTTCGACGCCGTCCCTGACGACAACCACCTCATTGCTGACGCCGCAGTTTTTGAACGCGAGCAGCGTGAGCTTTTCGTCGGTCGCGTTGTCTTCCACCAACAAGATGACTTTGCTCATGAGGAGCCCCCGCCCGATTCGTTCGGTAGTGTGAAATAAAATGTCGCGCCGCCGCCGACCTCGCCCTCGGCCCAGACGCGACCGCCGTGGCGGTGCACGATCCGTTGCACGGTCGCGAGCCCGATCCCCGTTCCGGGAAATTCGCTCGAGCCGTGGAGTCGCTGAAACGGGGTGAACAATTTAGCAGCGAATGTCATGTCGAAGCCGGCGCCGTTGTCGCGAACGAAGAATGCGTGCTGACCGTTTTTCTCGACTTCACCCACCTCGATTTTCGGCGCGTCGCTTTTGGCGGTGAACTTCCACGCGTTGCCGACCAAGTTTTCGATCACGGCTCGCGTCAGCGCCAGATCGGCATCGAGATGGAGGTCGGGGGCAACGACGAAGTCCACGGTCCGTGAGGGATCGGCGTGTGTAAGACGAGCAGCGACGGCGCGCGTCGTTGCCGAAAGATCGACGGGCTCACGCCGGAGCGCGCTGCGCGTGACGCGTGAAAGCGAAAGTAACGCATCGATGAGCTCGCCCATGCGTCGTGCGTTGAGCCTTATTTCCTCGAGCCAATCGCGTCCATCTGCGTCGAGCTTTTCGCCGTAGCTGTCGAGCAACACCTGCGCGAAGCCGTTCATGCCACGAAGAGGTGCTCGCAGATCGTGCGCGACCGAATAGCTGAAGGCCTCGAGCTCGCGGTTGGCGAGGAGCGCTTCGTCCTTGGCCTTCGCGAGCGCGACCTCGGCTCGTCGACGTTCTGTGATGTCGCGCGCCCATTTCGACGTGCCGATTAGCACGCCGGTCGCATCGCGAACGGGCGACCAGGTCACGGATACGTCCACGTTGCGTCCGGCCTTCGTGCGTCGAACGGTTTCGGTGTATTGGGCTTCGCCGTTGCGAACGCCGATTGCGATGCGCGCTTTTTCTTCTTCGTGTCCGGACGGCACCAAGATCGCGATGCCCTTGCCAAGAATTTCGGCGGCCGTGTAGCCGAACAACTTCTCCGCGCCGCGATTCCAGCTGGTGACGATGCCGTCCAGCGACGTGCCGATGATGGCATCTGCCGCCGACTCCACGATCGCGGCGAGCGCGAAACGTTGGTCCTCGAGTTTTTTTCGTTCAGTGACGTCGCGAATGGCCGCCGAGACGAATGGTACTTTTTCAATGCGCACAGGGCCCAAGGTCGCCTCCGCTGGAAATTCCGTGCCGTCTTTGCGTTGGCAGCGAAGCTCGAGCTCCGATCTCGCGAACAGGGGGGCGTCATTGGGGTCGCGCTTCTTCCGCGCTGAAAATACCGCACGGTCACGCTCGACCAGAAGGAGACTTACGGATTGGCCAATGAGCTCGACGCGTGTGTACCCAAAGAGCCTCTCGGTTTCTGCATTGACGATGACGATGCGATCGCCGCCGTCGACGATGACCAGCGCGTCGGGCGCCGCCTCGACGAGCTCACGAAACTGTGCGGCGATCGCGTGTTTGTCGCGCAAGCGTTCGGCGTCGGCTTCGGCCGTTTTTCGTTCGGTGATGTCGAGCACGAACGAGATGATTTGGGACGTTCCGTCGATCGTGGCGGAGCCGGCCATCACCCAAACCAGCGAGCCGTCTTTCCGGATGTACTGTTTCTCGCGCAGCCCAGCGGCACCTGTTTCGTGAAGCTCGTCGAGCGCACGCTGGTCGGTCTCTTTCCATGCGGCGGGCGTCATCGCGCTCCAATCGAAGCTCTCGGAAAAAATCTCCACGCGCGAGTAGCCCACGATTTTCGAGAGAGTTTCGTTGACCTCGATGACTCTTCCCTCGAAGTCGTTGACGATAATTCCGAGCACGCCAGCTTCTTCCAAACGCGAAAACCGTGTTTTTGCCGCACGAGCTGCATCGTCCGACGTTTCAGCGACGATGCGGAGTCGTCGCGCTTCCGCATACGCGCGCGCATTTCCGATGGCCAGCGACGCGTGGTCCGCGAGCATCTGCGCGAGATCGCGGTCGTGATGATCGAAAGACGGCGACTCTTTTCGAAAGCGCGTCATCGTCAGCATGCCAATCGATTTCTTGTGCAAGCGAAGCGGCATCACGAGGACGCTGTGAATACCGACCTTTTTTTCGTAATCGGTGAGCGTTGCGCTCGATGATCCGCGCAGTTGCTCCGCGTCGAATTTCGGGATCATGATGGCGTCCCCGGATTCGATGATGTGTCTCAGACCCGCTTGCTCGGCGAGCAACAACGGCGCGCGAGCGAGCATCTCACGCATCATTCGCGTATTCGCTTCGTCGGGCCCGCACATCGCAACGGCATCCAGCCGCAGTCGATCGTCGGACAGAATGTAGACATTGCAGGTGTCGCCGATCACATCGACGAGCCGCTGGGCAACGCCCGCGACCAGTCGCTGATAGTCGGTCGTTGCGTCGGCGAACGCACGCGTCGCCTCCGAAAGAATGCGGAGACGATCTTCAAGGCGCCTTATCTCGACGCTCGCTTCTTCGGCGCTCGTTGCCACCATCAAGTCCCGCCCCACCTCGTCAGCTGTCCAGCGACAGCCGGTAGCCACCGTAGAAGCGCGCAACGCAGTGGTAAAGGGATGGTGTGTAAAAACGCTCTGACCTCAAGTGCTACGCTTCACGGATGCGCTGCAAGGGGCGGATGCCTCGACCGCGACTCGCGACGGCGCACCGACGTAATCAGTTGCACATGCCGTCATTGCACTCGCCGTCACAACACTGCGCCGCGCTCGTGCACGTGACGCCCGCCGAGTAGCAGCACGCACCCTCGTAACACTGCACGCCGCCGCCGCTCGAACCGCCGCCGATGCAACATTGATCCGACGTGGTGCAGCTGCCCGGCGCTTGCACGCAACACGCGTGGTCTTGCGGAGTGAATCCACTGAAGCCGTCGCCGACGAGAACGCTCCCGCAACTCTCGCCCGCGCAGCATTGGCTCGTGCTCGTGCAGTAGCTGGCCTTTCCGGGATCGGCGCAGCACGTGCTGCCGACGCCGCCGCAATGCGTGCCGGTGCAACAATCGGAATCGAAGCTGCAGGCTTCGTTTCCTGCGCTGCAGCACGACGCGCTGGTCGAATCGCAATGTCCGCTGCAGCATTCGCTGTCGACGCCGACGTCGCAATAGTTGCCGTTGGCGGTTGATCCGACGCACACCGGTTTCGCGGGTCCGGCGTCCGTTTTGGTGCCTTTTCCAGCGTCGGGATGCGTGCTCGATCTCGAGCCGGAGTCTCTTCCCGCGTCGTCGCTCGTGCTTCCGGCGTCGTTCTGTGCGGAATCATCCGAGGTCGAGGTGCAGCCGGTCGTGCCAACTGCAGCAAATCCGCAAAAAAGAAGCACGGGCCATCGCATGGCGCCTCTGACGGGAGCCCGGCGAGATCTATTCACTGCTAGTACTCGCCGGTCATGATCGTGATGCACCCCGATGGAGATCTCGCGAGCGCACTTTGGATCGATCTGCTCGAGCCAACTGCCGAGGAAGGTGAGCGCGTTCGCAAAGCAACGGGGCTGCGCGTTCCGACCGAAGGTGAAGTGAGCGAAATCGAATCGACTAGTCGGCTCGCGTTCGAACATGGCGCGTACTACGTGTCGACGCCGCTCGTCGTTGCGCGTTCAGGCGGTGAGCACGAGTTGACCGCAGTCGGTTTCGTTTTGTCGTCGCGCGTTCTTTTGACGATTCGATTTGCGGCGCATCCAGCGTTCGACACCGCACACGACTCGTGCACCGCTGAGCCGACGAAGAGCGCGGAAGACGCATTTTTACGCATCATCGAGACGATCGTCGATCGCTCTGCCGACAAGCTCGAGCATGCCGGCGTCGAATGCGACGACCTCGCGCGCGTTGCGTTCAGGAGCGCCAGCTCGCGCAAATTGGCGGCGACTCAGTTGAGCGCATCGCTTCGGCGCGTCGGTGCGGTGGCCGAACGCAGCTCGCGCATTCGTGATGGCCTGCTCGGTCTGGGGCGCATCGCAGCGTTCGTGATGGAGAACGGAATCGCGGGTGCGCCGCAAGTGAATGCCTCGCGCATGAAAGCGATCCGCGTCGACGTGGCGTCGCTCGCCGAATACGAAGGACACCTCGCGGGTAAAGTTCAATTTCTGCTCGACGCCACGCTCGGCTTCATCAACATCGAGCAGAACGAGATCGTCAAGACGCTCACGATTGCGTCGGTCGTCGGAATTCCTCCGGTGCTCGTAGCGGGAATTTACGGAATGAATTTTCGTTACATGCCCGAGCTCGGTTGGCGCCTCGGCTATCCGATGGCGATGGGGCTCATCATCGTCAGCGCGCTCCTTCCGCTCTTTTGGTTCAAGCGCCGTGGCTGGATGTGATCGTCAGCCGAGAACGGCGCGATCGCGGCCTTCGCCTTTTGCGCTGTAGAGCGCACGGTCCGCTCGAGCGATCCAATCCTCGCGCGACTCCCCGCGGGCGACGGTCGCAATGCCGATCGAAACGGTGAGGCTTTTATCGATGATCTTGAGCGCACGCACCGCAGCGCATGCTCGCTCGGCCAGCGCTTTTCCCTCTTGCAGCGAGGTCTCAGGCAAAACGATCGCGAATTCTTCGCCACCATAACGCGCGACGAAATCACGACGACGACGACACGTGCGCACCAAGCTGTCGGCCACCGCGCGCAACACTTTGTCGCCGGCTTGATGTCCGAGCTCATCGTTCACTTTTTTGAAAAAATCCAAATCCACCATCAAGAGCGTTGCCGGTGCTCCGAGCGCCGCCAATTCGTGGACGCCTTCGAGTTGCTCGTCGAAGGCTTTTCGATTCGCGACCTTCGTCAGTGGATCAGTGGCCCCTTCGCGTTTGGCGACTTCGAGCTGATCACTCAGCGATTGCACGCGAGCGGCGATTTCCGAGGATTCGGTGATCAGCCGCGTTTGCTTTTCGCGCACCGCAACTTCGATCGCCTCGACCGCGCTCATCACCTCGCGACGCAGATCATCGCTCTCGGGCGCCGCGACCGCTTCACGAAGTCGGGTCAGCTGCGACGCCAGTTGAGTATCCGCGGTGCCATCTGCCGAAAGCACCCGCGAAAATGCGCGAATGAACGCCCACAGCGCGTCGCGCATCGTCGCGGCTTGTTGATTTGCGCTCGAGATTTCGTCTTTTCGGAGCTTTGCGAATGCCCGACGCAATGAACGCCACTCACGTTCTTTGGTCGGCTCTTTCGCGCCGGGTGCAACGGCGAAGACCAGGAGATGCTGCGCCCATTGCTCACATGCAGCAGCGCACGACGCAGCGACTTCTTGCGAAAGCGAGGACGCACCGAATGCGCGAAGCATTTCTGCGATCGTTTCGACCGCGGAGTCGAGCTCTCCTCCTGCGTCGACTTGCGTCTCCGGAGCAACGCGACCTTCACCCGAGACTCGCGTCTCGTCCGCGACGGCCTTCTTCCAAAAGAGCCCCACGAAGAATGGAACGGCTGAGCGACAGAAAACTTAAGGTCAATAGTCGACGACGAGCGACACACCGCCGTGAATCGTCACCGCATCATCTCTTCTTCTCGAAACGGCGCTCGCTGCGGACAATGCTCTGCTCGCGCGGTGATCGATTCGAGCGCGCGGTGATCGATTCGATCACCTCAGCACGACTCGAAATACGCTTACTTTGTCGGTGATTCGGCGCATGTGCGCGCGGCCCGCACCTTGCGATGGGGGAGACATTCCTTCCACGTTCTCGTTGGGGCAAGAGCCATGAATCGATCGCGTTCTTCAACTTGGCATTCGGCATTTTTCGCAATGACGGCGGTGAGCGCAACGGCAGCGACGATTGCCGCGTGTTACTCGGGCGACAAGCTCGGCCAGCAAACGAATAATTCGCCTGCACCGAGCTCGAGCAGCGCAGTCGATGCAGGTCCTCCGTTCCAACCGGATGCACCAGCGGTCTACGTGCAGAAGGTCAAGAATGTTCTGACCGGAATTCCGGCGACCGACGCAGAGATTGCGCAAGTCGTTGCCGATCCGAGCTCACTCTCGTCACTCGTCGACGATTGGATGAACGGTAAGAGCAACCCGGGAACCGCCACGGCTTACCAGGGTCGGATGCTAACGTTTTTCGAGTACGCGTTTCAGCAAACGCAGATCACCGGCACCGATTTCGACGAGCTCTTCACCGACAAGAAGAGCTTGGGAAACACGCCGCAGGGCGATCTCCTTTTGCAGAACATCCAAGAGAGCTTTGCGCGAACCGCCGTTGCTATCGCTTCCAGCGGACAGCCGTTCACTCAAACGTTGACTAGTCATCAATTGATGATGACGCCGCCGCTGATGTCGCTCTACGCGTACTTCGATTCGGCGCAGGTGAAGGACGACGAGAGCGTCAACGATGTTTTCCAGCAAGCGAATCCCAAGGGAGAAATGCTGGCGGAATATGCGGCCGGTCCGATTCCGTTTGCGGATTCGATCAATCCGAGCAGCCCGAGCTACATGCACTTCTACGTGCCGGATCTGATGAAGCTCCGAGACAAGAGCTGCGTGCAGGATCCGATTCAATACCCGATGAAAACGGGGAATTTGTGGCTGCTGACCATGGGCGTGCTGGACGACTACAAAGTCGGAAGCGACAAGTGCGGTCAGCCTCTCAAGACGGCGGACTCGCAGTACGTGGACGCCGATTTCAGCAACTGGAAGATGGTGACGATTCGCACCCCGAACGTCGGGGAGAAGACGACGCAGTTTTACGATGTGCCCACGCTGAAGTCGACGACCGAGCTCGTGCTCACGATTCCGCGCGTCGGATTTTTCAGCACGCCGGCGTTCTTCGCGAATTGGCCGACCAACACCAGCAATCAAGATCGCGCGCCGATGAATCAGACGTTGATCGTTTCGACCGGCATGCAGATCGATGGAACCGATCCGACCGTTCCGCCCAGCACTCCGGGTTTGGATGCCGAGCATGCGGCGCCGGGAACAGCTTGTTACGGCTGTCACCAACTGCTCGATCCGACGCGATCGATCTTGCAGGCGACGTACTCGTATGGCTTCGGTCCGCAGGACGACGCAGGGCTCGCCGCACAAAAAGGCCTGTTCGCGTTTCAAGGTGTCGTGGCAAATGTGACGTCCGTCGACGATCTCGCCAGCACGCTCGCGCAACATCCCGCGTTCGCGACGGCCTGGGCCGAGAAACTTTGCTACTACGTGAACTCACAAAAATGTGCGCCGGATGACCCAGAATTCCAGCGAATCGTAGCGGATTTCAAATCATCGAATTATGCGTGGTCCACGCTGGTGCGAGAGCTCGTCTCCTCGCCGATCACGACGAACGCCACCGAAACGAAGACGGCAGATGAAGTAGGTGAGCTCGTCGCGCTATCGCGAAGAGATCAGCTTTGCGCGTTGCTGAGTATTCGTCTGGGTCTTCCAGACGCGTGCCAGCTCTCGGTTCTGAGCTCGAACGGA
>JBDTFL010000816.1:0-5166 GCA_039937955.1 Polyangiaceae bacterium
GATCTTGTGGTGGTTGGTAGCGAACGGTTGGCTTCGGCTCGCTGGTTTCATTTCCGGCACCGCCGAGATCGATGCGTCGCCACGCGCGTGCGTCGTGAACCTCGACCCACGCGTGATTGTCACTGACCGCCAATCGAGCCGGAATACCGAGGGATCGTGCGGTCACGACGAATGCGAACGCGCGATGTCGACACACGCCTTTTTGTGCGAGCGCGAGATCCAAATACATGTCGCCAGTTGCGTTCGGTGGATCTTTGGAATCTTGGAACGCGCGGAAATACGTGACGAGCTTTTTGACGACGTCACGCGGCGCCATCGATTTGTTCACACCGATGTGTTGCGTGACGATGGCCGCTGCAGCTTGTGCGTTCGCGGGAAGCGGAGAGATCGCCGGAAGGTCGGTCCAGTGATCGAGCAAAAATTCTCCGCCGAATGCACCACGCGCAATCGTCAGCTCCATCACGAGGCGAATGCGCGCGCGCCCGAAGCCCTCGACGAACCAATTGTCGGCGCCGTCGTGCCACAAGCGAAACGGCACGTCTTTTCCGGCGACGCCCGCATGCGCGTGCACGACGCGTGCGTCGGGTCCGATCGAAGGAATGCGAACTTTGGCGCCGGGCCGAACGTCGACTTCCATGTTCGCAAAAAACTGCTCTTCCGATCCGTCGTGCGCGATGTCGCTGCGTGCGGAGAGCGCGACGAGCCCAGGTGACTCGACGGCAAGCGTGTAATCTGCATGTATTGCGTCGTATGCTGCAAGCCGCTCGAACGGCGCGATCGACGGCGTGAACGGATCGTTCGACGGCGACACGTCGGGGCGGCGCGTGTCACGATCGGGCGTGAATTTGGCGTCCGGATCGCTTTGCACCGGACCCGTGCCCGCGCCGAAGGCCGGGTCGTTCGGTGCCGTGGGCGCGCGTGGATCGGGCGCGTGCAAAACGCCGCTTCGTGTTTCCAGCGCCGCCGGCAGATCACCGTCGAGCAAAACTTTCAGTGCGAGGTCGTCGCGTGGGTCGGGCTGAATGAGCTCGTGCTCGACCGGCGGATTCGCGAACGCGTTCGTAGCGCTGCTCGAAACGAAGAGCGCCGCCAACAAAACGGTGAGCGAGCGGCGCTTCATCTCTTGCTGAAAGATACTACGACTTGCTGGGATCGCTCACGCGGCCGGCGAACAAAATCGCGCCCGACGTTTTGTCGCGCAAGAAGAACAAGAACGGATGGTCGGCGCGAAATGCGATCGGCGACACCTCTGGCGGCGCGGCACCGGTCACCGCCATCACCGCAGTTGCAGCCGCTGCTTCGGTGCCGGTTTCGTCGACGTCGACGTACGCTTTGTGCACGACCTCGCTGATGAGCAGGCCCTCATGTGCCGCCGAAATGCCGGAAAAATCAGCCTTTGGTGTGAACGCGGTGGGCATCCCCATCGCGGTGAGTATGCTCGAGAGCGTCATCGTTTGCTCCGCCTTGAACTTCGGCAGCGTCACGCGCACGCGTTGGCCGCTCTCTTTTGCGATCCAAGAATCGAGCTGCTTCTGGGTCAAAGCGTTTTCGATTGCGCTGAGCGGCGTTCCCGTTTTTGGCAGCACCAGGGTCATCACCATCTCGCGCGCGGCGGTGCCTTGATAGGGCAAGTCGATGATCTGCGCGTTGCCGACGTCGGCGTAATTACGTGCGGCATACATGTGATTCATGAGCGGCACCGTCAAGCGCGAGCTGTCGTCGGTCGTGAAGGTTCCATTCTGCGTGGCGGATTTTTCGAACGGCTCCGACCACTTTCCTTTGAAGTAGACGGCGTTCGTCAAAATCAAACGCGTGGCGTCGGTGATGTTGCCTGGTGAAATCAGATCGTTGATTTTTCCGTGCGTGCTTTGCGAGACCCACGCGTTGATCGTTTGTGAGGATGTTGCGGCCTGTTTGAAATCGAGCTGATCGATCGGCGCGAAATATTTGTCGCGCGTGAGCGTCGAGTAGTCCGGTAGCAGCGCGTAGTCTTTCTGAACCCACAGCCGATTGCTCACCGTGAGAATGGGCCCGCTCGCATCGGTCTGCGCCCACGACGCCAACAGCGCCGAAAATTGCGAGGCCGCCAAATTCGAATCGGCCGGCAAATGAAGCACTTTCGCCATCTCGGTGGCGGTCGTTCCCCGCGCGCCGGCTTCGGTCATCGCGAGAGCGGCCTCGATGCTGGCCGGCGAATAAATCAAATTCCCTTTTTGAATTTTCAGATGCGCATACAGATCCGAGTTGAACGCGTTGATGGATGTCGCGGTCGGCTTCGCGCTCGCAATCGCCTCAGTGGTCGGCGCAGCAATGGTGGCGGACGGCGCAGCTTCCGTGCTCGGAACCGCAGCGACCGACGGCGGCGCGGACGGGATTGTTTGAACGGGCGATGACGTCGACGACGAATTGCACGCTGCGAGAAAAAACAGAGTCGCGGGAACGAGAGCTTTCATGGGGAGGTGAGCATTGTACGCGTCACCTCATCATGCGATCTCAGTGAAACGCCGATGCGTTTGCGGGCGGGGCGTGCGGTTGATTCGCCATCGGCTGATTCCCAGGCGACCAACCACCGGGCTCGTAGAAAAATCGGCCCTCGGTATTTTGCGTGTAGCGCGGCGCGTACCATTGCGATCCGGGAGGAGCATTTTCCCAGTGGCCAGGGATCCAAACGTAGCGAGCGCCTTCCCAATGCCAGTAGCCACTGACCCAAGCGGCCGTCGCACTCGGAGGAGCGGAGCGCGCTTCGGTGATCGGTGCAGGCGGCGGACCGTTCACGACGATGCCGCGTGGCGGAGCAGAGCTCGCGGTTGCAACACACGCGCTGCTCGAGAAAGCGATCGCGACGAGCATGGTGCCGAGAGCGAGCAGTCGCGTCGCCGTCATCCGATTTCGTCGTCTACCCCACAGCATTGGATGCCCCCAAAGAACCGACGAGAAGATTGAAGAGATAAGCGTTGGTTTCAGAATACCATTCCCAGCGATGGAATCTCCCCGTGTGGAAGAGCTCATGCGTGAGCTCGCAGCGCTTCCTGAGGAATTTCAACGACGTTTGCATTCTGCAGGTTTCGACGAAAAGCGGCTGATTTCCTTGGCGCGCACGCTCGAAGGTCCACCGGAGACGCGTCGCACCGAACGCAATCGGGTGCGCGGAGACGTTCGACCGCCGGCCAAAGACGAGATTCTCGAGCTGCCGGAAACGACATCGGCAGAAGCCAAAGCGCTGCGTGAGCGCGGACACGACGCGCTCTCTAGAGGAGAGGTCGCGCTGTGCGTGATGGCTGGAGGAATGGCGACGCGCATGGGCGGTGTCGTCAAAGCGCTCGTCGAGGTGAAAGACGGCGTCACGTTTCTCGACATGCGCCTCGCGGAAAATCGCGCAGTGAGCGCTCGCGCCGGAAAGTCGGTGCCGCTTTGGCTCATGGTCAGCGAAGCGACGCGCGCGCCGATTGATCACGCGCTGAAGATCGCGAATGCGCCAAGTCACGTGCACACGTTCGAGCAGACGCAGTCGCTTCGTTTGAATGGCGACGGCACTTTGTTTCGCGGCGCCGACGGTCAACCGAGCAGCTATGCGCCGGGGCACGGCGATCTCATCGACTCGCTTCGGCGCTCCGGGCTGCTCGACGAATTTCGCAAAAACGCCGGCAAAAATACGCCTAAATCCGTGTGGATTGCGAATCTGGACAATCTTGGCGCAACCGTCGACGAAGAAATTCTCGGCGCATTTTTGGCGAGCGGAAAAAAGGCGATGGTCGAGGTCTGCGACAAAGCGGAAGGCGACCGCGGCGGCATTCCGGTTCATGCGCCGTCCTCTGGTTCGAGTGCTTCGAGCACGAGCGAAAGCGCAACCAATCGGTTGCAGGTTTTGGAAGAGTTCCGTTTGCCGACGACCTTCGATGCGTCGACAGTTCGCGTGTTCAATACGAATACGTTTTTGGTGGATACCGAAGCGCTCGCCACGACGCCGATTGAGTGGAATTGGTTCGAGGTCGAAAAAAAGGTCGACGGCAAAGCGGCCATCCAATTCGAACGCCTTCTTCAAGAGCTCACCGGCGCCGTCGACACCGCTTACCTTCGCGTTCCCCGCGAAGGCGCGGCCTCTCGATTCTTGCCCGTGAAAGACCTGGAAGAGCTCGCGCGGCGTCGCGAAGCGATTTTGGCAGTGGCGCAGTTGCGCGGAATGCTCACCACGCCGGCTTGAGCAGCCCGCTTGACCAGAAGCGAGCCTGATTCGAGCGCAATTCGCTCGTCTTCCGCAAATCGCGGTGTAGCTTCAAGCAGAGATGAACCAGACGGTACGCATGGATTTTTCGCTCACGGCGAACGTCGCGGAGACGATGGCCGGTGATGCGCGCCTTCAGGCCGACAGCGTCACGAGCCCGCATCCTCTCTTCGTGTTGGTCACGCGCGGCGAGCACGCGCTGATCATTGCGCCCGCCGCAGTTTGGGAAAAAGGTCGCGACGTACTGAAGCCGTACGCGGAACGTTTTGCGAATGGAACCGCCGCGCTCATTTTGCTCGGCGCCCCCAAAGAAGAGGTCGCGCAAGCGGTTCGAAGCGGACTGGCGACGATCATCTCGGAAAAGCCGTCGGCCGACGAATTGTATGTCGCAGCCGACCGCGCATTCGAGCTGCTTGCTGCCAAGGCACACGCTGAAAGCCGCGGAAAATGGCTGAATCGTTATCGCTATGAGCTCGGTGAGCTTTTGAATATTGCGCGCGCGGTAACCACGGAACGTGACGTCACGAAGCTGCTCGAATTGATTTTGTTGAAGAGTCGTTTCATCACGGGCGCCGACGCCGGCAGCATTTACGTGGTCGAGGGCGACGAGAAAAAGCCCACGCTCCGCTTCAAGCTCACGCAAAACGAATCACGCGAATTCGACTCACGCGAGTTCGTCATCCCAATGTCGAACAGGTCGATCGCCGGAAGCGCCGCGCTCAATCGCAAGTCGATCAACATCGCCGACGTCTACGAATTGCCGGCCGGCTCGCCGTTCGGCTTCGACAAAAGCTTCGACGAAAAAATCGGCTACGTGACGAAATCGATGCTCACCGTTCCGCTCATCTCGCAGCGCGACGAGGTCATTGGCGTCATTCAGCTGATCAACAAAAAGAAAACTCCGGAAGCGCGTCTCCACAACAAGGAAGACGTCGACGCGCAGG
>JBDTFL010000817.1:0-3341 GCA_039937955.1 Polyangiaceae bacterium
GCCTCTTGCTCGAGGCGCGCGAGGTCGCCGCCCAATGCCCAATCGGTGAGCGCGACGCGTGCGCCGTTCGCGAAACGAAATCGCGGACGAATGCCATTCGCGGTGCGTCGCAAATTGTCGGCGCGCAGCGAGGCGCCGATTTGCGCGGCCGCTACTGCCGGATCACCCGAGAGACGACCTCGACGCATGAGCGCATCGACGAGCGCACGCGTTTGAACCGGACCACCGTTGCGATCGAACGAGTTCAAAACGATCTGTGCGGCATCAGCGAGCTCTTTGCCTGCGAGCTCGTCGCCTTCACCAAGCGGAACGTCGATGCCGGACGGCGCACCGCCACCCATGATCTGATGACGATCACGAATTTGCGGACGCGGCGCGGGCGCGAGCGGATCGCGACCACCATCCATCGTGGCACCGGGCAAATCGCCGTCGATCGAGATGATTGATTGCGGCTGAATTTGGCCGTCGGCGTTTGCTCCGCCGTTTCCAGATGCGAGGCGCGGCGCTGAAGTGCGCTCGAATTCTTGTCCCTGACCGCCACGACCTCGACGGCGACGACGACGACGGCGACGTCCAGCGTCGGGTGCGTTCGGATCGACCGGACCTGCTGCACCGCCTGCGGCAGCTCCTGCTCCACCGGCAGGCGAAGGTGATCCGAAGATCGGCTGGTCATCGTCATCTTCGTCTTCGAAGAGATCCGCGCCTTGTGCAGCGAGATCGGCGCGACGTGCGTCGTCACCCGACAAAATCGGTTTGTCGTCGTCGTCTTCCGCGTTGGGAAGCGTGTTGTACGAAGAGGTGCGGGCGGGCGGCGTGGACTCACGCGTTGCGGCCTCCACCTCGAGAGCGTTGATGTCTCCACCGGTGTCGCTCGAATCAGGTGCGTCGTCGGCGGCTGCTTCGGCCTTGTTCTTCTTTTTGCCGTCCCATTCGCGAAGCGCGAAAACGCCCGGCTTCACGCGAACGATGGGGTTCGTCTTGTCTTCTTTTTTGAGCAGCGCGGCGAGACGAGCGCCCATCGTGACCTCGGGGCTCTTGCCCACGTGCGACAAGAGATTTTTCTCGATCGCGAGCTCGGTAATTTCTTTGTAGTGGAGCGGTTTGCCGGCAACGCGGAGGACCTCTGCGGCGGCTTCAGTGAACGTCATGTTCGGTTTTTCCCTTGGAGGCCGGCTCCTATAAGGGCCGGGCGCTTCTTTTTCGGGTTAGTCGTCGCGAGAGAATCGCGCGCCGACCAGTTTCCCCGTTTGCCTTCTGAGTCGTCCCCGCGCGCCCCTTACTCGATTCGAAAAAATCGATCGGGAGCTCTCGCGCAATAAGACCCAGACGCAAAGGCTCTTTAGCCCGGGGGCCCGGCCCGGTCAAAGAGAGAATTTTGGGATGTGTGACCGCGGCGGGGGCGCGCGCGAATACCGCCAAAATAGAGCTATTTCGCAGGCGTAACCGGCGGAGCCGGCGTGACAGCATTGTTCGGCGTGTTGGTCGGTGCCGGCGTGTCGTTTGGTTGTGAGACCGGCGCGTCGCTCGCCTTGTCCTCCTCGAGCAAATCCTTCAGGCGCTTTTGGCGTGTCGCTTCATCCATTCCGACGCCCGCCTTGCCGACGTCGAACGTCAGCATCGGAAGGTTTCCGGAGTTGTAGATCGGGAGCTTGCCGTCCCAATCTTCGAGCGCGCGATATTGCAAAACCGCCGGTGTGGTCGAGAGCCGAATGATCTCGTTCGCTTTCGCCTCTGCGCGCGCTTTGATCAAAAGCGCATCGCCGTCGCCTTGCGCTTTTTGACGAGCTGCCTCGGCCCCGCCGTGCGCTTGCGTGATCGCTTGCTCGGCTTCGGCCTTCACTTGCCGCACGCGATTTTCCGACTGGATCGCGTTCTGCGTGGCTTCCATCGCGCGGTTGATCGCATCCGCCACATTTTGCGGCAAACGAAGCGCGCCGTTGATCGTGAGCTGATCGATCACGAAGCCGTCTTTGCCCAAAACGTTGCGGCAGTTGGTGACGACGTCGTTGAGCATTTTGGATTTTCCCGATCCGTAGATGTCTTGGACCGGCATGCGCGACGTCACGTCGTTGAACGCTTCACGCACGGTGTTGCGTACGTAGCCGTCGGCCAAAGCCAGCAAATCATTTTGGCGAAAGCGTCCGTACAATTTCGGAGCGAGGGCCGGATCGATATGAAAAGAGAGACCGATGTCGGCATTGATGTTGACGCCTTCACTCGACGAGAACGTGATCGACTCGTCGACCGCGCGGCCTTCGTGCGCTCCAGCGGTCCAGACGATGTTCTGAACGCTGGTCGGGAAGATGATGATTTGCTCGGTAGCAGGATTGTAGAAAACCCAGCCAGTGACGACCGGCATGTCTTGGATGCCGCGGTCGCTTCCAGCCAGCTTCACGCGGATGCCGACGTGTCCGGCGTCGATTCGCGTGGATGCCGAGCAGCCCACGACCATGACCACCACGATCACCAAAACCAGCAGAAAAAGCCTGCGGATCGTGCCCATATCGAAGCTCTGATCGAAGCGGTTTGCCATGTTGGCGCAGCTTAGCGAGCAGACCTGCTCGCGTCGAGCAATCGACCTTTGAACCACCACAAACGTCTATGCCGCGCGACTCGGGTTCGAGTACTGATTCATCTCGATGGGCTTTTTGGGCGAGCGCTATCAGGTTGCGTGGCTCGGCGCGATCACGATCCTCGTGAGCGTGGCTGCGGGATATGCCTATCGCGTTGGCAACGCCGGCTCGGCAAAGCTCGTCTTCATTTATGGAGGTGTCACGACGGCGCTGGCCATCGTCGGATGCGTTCGCGCATATCGGGACGGCGAGCTAGGCGAATGGCTCAAGCCCGCGTTCGGAGATTTCACGTCTGCGTTTTTTGCGACGGCGATTTTGTTCGCGGGCGCGTATGGCTTCGCGAAATACGTGGTGCTGCCAGGTGACGTTCGCACCGGCTGGCTCTCGCATTTGTATTTGCAATTGGGCGACACCGCGGACCTTCGCAAGCACGCCGCATTCGTCGGCGCTGCGATTTGTGTCGTTGCGGTCGCAGAAGAAATTTTGTGGCGCGGCCTCGTCACGACCTTGTTCGCCGAGATCGCCGGATCACGAAGAGCCTGGATTTACGCAGCGGTTTTGTATTCGCTCGCGCACGTCCCGACGATGTGGATGCTCGCTGACGCACGCGCAGGATTGAACCCGCTGCTCGTTCTCGGTGCGCTCGGTTGCGGACTCGTGTGGGGCGCGCTCGCGCGTCGCAACGGCCGGCTCGTTCCCGGAATGATTTCGCACGCGTTGTTCGATTGGGCGGTCGTCATGATGTTCCGATTTTGGGGACCGAGCGTC
>JBDTFL010000818.1:0-3426 GCA_039937955.1 Polyangiaceae bacterium
CGCGCACGGTGATCGCGAGCGCGACGTCGACGTCGTGAATGTCTCCGAGCAGCTTTTGCATTTTCACGGCGGGCTCACGTAGCGCCTTCAGGTCGGCCGGCAAAACATCCGCGAACGTTTCGACGGTGTAACGCAGACCTTTGTACGCAATGCGCAGCTCGTGCAGCCCTTTGACGTCGGTTGGCTCCGCGTCGCGATGCTCGTCCACCAATTTGCGTGCAGATTCCACGCAACGTCTCGCGAACTTTCCGAGGTCGGCCGTCTTGTTCGGTTCGTTGGGTAAGATCAAAATCGCGCCGAGGAGCTTTCGCGCGTTCCGAAAATCTCCGCGCTGCAGGGTCGTGACGACCGCGCGATGAAGCGTACGTCGTCGCGTTCGCCTATTTTTCAGCCAATTCGTGAAGGATGCGTTTTCGACCTTCAGCTCGGCGAGCGTCTCTTCGAGCGCCTCTTCGTCGCGCAGATTTCCCGTTGCCGATTGCGCCGCAGCGAACGCCCCACGAACCGCGTCGGCATGAAAGCGACCGAACACCGGACGCGACAATTTCAAAATGATGCGCAGCCGGCGAATGGTGACGCGAAGATCATGAACCGCCTCGTCGTCGGTGCCGCTCAGCACGCGACGTGACTCTTTCGGCAGCTCGAGATCGAGTCGCCTCAAGCGAGTCGCCAAAAATTGCGCGGTCGCGATGGTCATGGAGCGACCTTACGAACGATCGTGACGAGCGTCACTGGTTTCACGCCCGCGGATTTCGAAAAAACTCTACGCACTGCGAGCCGTGCCTCGAGCGCGATGTCGGTCGCCGCCGCTTCCTTTTTCAAAAGCTCCAAAATCGTACCGCGAGCCGAATTTTCAGCCAGTTTGACGATCGCTGATTGCGTCTCCGCATCCACGACGCCGCGCGATTGGATCGTCACCGTCACATCCGAATCGATCTTCACGAGCACCGTGGCCACGCCCGATTCCGCGAGCGCTTTGCGATCACGGATGACCTGCGGCGCGACCTCTTTGCCGTTCGACGTGTGCACGCGACCGGCTGCAACTTTGCCGACCTTCTGGACTGCGCCGTCGTCGGTGAGCTCTGCCACCTCCCCGTTTTCGATCGCGAGAATATTTTCCACGCCCGCCTCACGCGCGAGCTGCGCATGACGCGTGAGGTGATGAAGCGTGCCGTGCAGTGGAATGAACGCGCGCGGACGCGTGAGCGAAATCATCGTGCGTTGCTCGGCACGGCAGGCGTGACCGCTCACATGGATGTCGCGATCGGTCGCACGGCTCCGCACCTCGACGCCGCGCCTGATGAGATCGCTCATCATCTTGTAAACCTCCGGCTCGTTGCCCGGAATGATGCGACTCGAAAACGCGACCACGTCACCTTGTCCGATCGAGAAATTCGGGTGGTCGCCGCGTGAAAGTCGCGCGAGAGCGGCGCGCGTTTCGGCTTGCGTGCCCGTCGCGATCCCCAGGATTTTCTCGCGTGGAAGCTCGTTCGCGCGTTCGGCGCTCCACGTCAAATCGCTCGGCCAATCCAAATATCCGGTCGCGTGTGCGGTCTCCGAATGCGTGGTGATGCTGCGTCCGAGCGGAACGATTTTGCGCCCATGACGAATCGCGATTTCTCCGAGTAGCCGAAGGCGATGAATGTTGGACGCGAACACCGCGACGACGACCGCGCCTTTGGTCTCGCGCACGATCGAATCCAATTTTTCTTCGACGCTGCGTTCGTCTCCCGCGCGCCCTTCCGAATCGACGTTGGTCGAATCACTCATCAAGAGCGCGACGCCTTCATCACCGAGCTCGCGAAAGCGCGAATGGTCGAACGCTTCGCCGTCGGTGGGCTGATCGTCGATTTTGAAATCGCCGGTGTGGATGACCATCCCTGCAGACGTCTTGATCGCGAGCGCCGTCGCATCGGCGATCGAATGCGTCACGCGGATCGGCTCGACTGTGAACGGCCCAATTTCGTATTTCTCGCGGACGTCCGTTTCGATCATCGTCGCGTGCTCGAGTATTTCGAACTCGGCGAGCCTGTTGCGCACGAGCGCGAGCGCGTACTTTGGTCCCCAAATCGGAACGTCGAATCGAGCCAAAAAATAGGGGATCGCGCCGATGTGATCTTCATGACCATGCGTCACGAAAATCCCCAAGATGCGATCGCGATACGCATCCATCGCGGAAAAATCGGGATGAATGACGTCAACACCAAGCCCGCGAAAATCGAAGGTCACACCGCAATCAATGAGCAGCACTTGGCCATCCTGCTCGATGGCCAGGCAATTCATGCCCACCTCGCCGAGCCCGCCCATCGCAAAAATGCGGACGCCGGGTTTAGCAACCGAGCTACGCGCCGGCGTCGGGGGTGAAGGAGCGCCTTGTAGAACCACGCTCACTCCCTTATCACTCTAGACGTGGACCAGAGGTTTCTGATCGTCGCCGGCAAGGGGGGCGTCGGAAAGACCACGGTAGCGGCTGCGCTGGCGATGTCGCACGCCGCGAAGGGCAAGCGTGTGCTCGTCGCGATGTGCAACGCGAAAGAGCGCCTGTCGGTGATGTTGGGATCGGACTTGATCGGCGAAAATGTCGTGTCGGTCGGCAAAAATATTTGGGCCGTGAACATGACGCCCGAAAAAGCGCTCGACGAGTACGGCATGCTGATTTTGAAATCCAAAGCGCTCTACTCGATCTTGTTCGACAACAAATACGTGCGGACATTTTTTCGCGCGGTGCCCGGAATGCAAGAGTGGGCGATGCTCGGCAAGGCGTGGTGGCACACGGTCGAGGAGCGCGACGACGGCTTGCCTATGTACGACATCGTCATTTTGGATTCGCCTGCCACCGGTCACGGCCTCGACATGCTGCGCGTGCCGAAGGTGATCATCGAGGTTGTGCCCGCCGGCTTGCTCAGACGCGATGCCGAGCGCGCGATGGTGATGTTTCAAGATCCGAAAATGTGCTCCGCGATCTTGGTGACGCTGCCCGAAGAAATGCCGACGACCGAAACGATCGAGCTCTCGCAGGCGATGACGAAAGAGCTGAAAATCCCCATCGGCGCGGTAGTCGTGAACGGCGTGCTGCCTCCGCTTTTTTCACGCGACGAACGCGCGTCGCTCGAAAAATTGGCTCAGGAACACCCAATCGACGAGAAAAAAATCACCGACAAAAACGCGGGAGACGCCGGAATAACGGCCGGAGAAAATCGCGCGGCACGTGAACGCGTGCAGGCCGAGAGCCTTTCTCGACTGTCACGCGAGCTTCCGGTAAAGCCGATTTTCTTCCCGCTTTTGTTCGAAGACGCGGCAACGCCAAATGCGATCCGCGAGCTAGCGAAGAGAGTTTAAGGCGTGAGAGACTAGGGGCACATGCCTGCTGCCCCGCCGCCGTTTCTCCCGACGAGCGCGTTGTCCCTCGAGCTCGACGGCTTCGTC
>JBDTFL010000819.1:0-6041 GCA_039937955.1 Polyangiaceae bacterium
CCGGGATGGCGCTCACGCGTTTGGCGAGCATGGGAAGCAACGGCGGCGGAACGGCGATCACGCCGCCATCTTACGACTACTCAGTTGGAGCTGGTGATTCCGTATTTCGTCATGAGTGACGATTCGAGCGCACCGATGACAGCGTCCGACGAAGTGCCTTGCGACACGATCACTTCGGCAACGTCGCTCGCCAAGAAGCCCGACGGTGTCGATGTGTCGTCCATCAATGCGCCGAAGACCGCGCTCGTGCAATGCGGCGTCGTAACGTGATTGACGTACTGCGTTTGATCGACGACACCGTTGCGACGCGAGGTGAGCACGCTGCCACGTCGTTCGAACGACACGACGTATCCAGTCGGTAAAAGAACGGGTTTCGTGGCACTGACGTTCGAGTAGCCGTCGGACTCCACGTCGCATGACGCGGCTTGGCTTTCGGAAATGTAAAACTTCGCGGTCGTCAATCCGGGGACGGTGGGCTGCGGGCCGACGCACGAGAACAAACCCTGGCTCGAGGCGATGGTCGTGTATTGCGCGTGCATGACGACCTCGATCAGAAAGTCGCCACTCCAATCGTCGAGCGGAGTCCCGCCCGGAAATGCGTAGGAGCTTGCGCCGTCGAACGCGACGGTTGGCGTGATTCCTAAGAATGCGCCGTCACGCGTTGCGCCGACACCGGCTTTCAACGTGAGATCGTTGTGGAGCGGCGACTGGTCGTGCCAGCCCAAAACGCGCGTGTGCTCTTTGTCGAACGCGATTCCCTGGTCCGACTGCAGCCAGAGCGAAAGCCCCGGCAACGTCGTGACGTCGAATCCATCGGTCGATGACGTCGAGCCGGACGGCGCACCTTCGATTTCGCTGCCGACCGTGCCGCCGCACGCCACTGTGAAACCGAGCATCCCAACCGCTGCAACTGCCAAAAAAGTACGCATGTATCCCCGCATATCAGCGTGACCCGACCGGGCCACCTTTCATGCAGAACGGCGATCTGCTGCTGAAACTTCAGAGCGATTTCGATAAGTGGATGATTTCGGTAACCTCGCGCCATGGCATTCGTTCATGGCGGCAGGCTCGTTGCGCAGGCTCTCAAACGTCACGGCGTTTCGCATTTGTTCACGCTGTGCGGCGGTCATATCCAAGCGATTTACGACGGCTGCATCGACGAAAATATTCGTGTCGTCGATGTTCGCCACGAGCAAACCGCTGGGCACGCTGCTGATGGCTACGCGCGCGTGACGGGAAAGCCCGGAGTGTGCGCGGTCACCGCAGGTCCCGGCGTTACGGACGTCGTCACTGCAGTTGCGAATGCACAACGCGCCGGCATTCCGATGATCGTGATCGGCGGCGCCGGGCCGAAAATTCTGTGCGATATGGGATCACTTCAGGACATGGACTGCGTCACGTTGATGCGACCCATCACGAAGTGGAGCGTTCAAGTTCCGCAAGCCGATCGCATCGGCGAGTACATCGATTCCGCGATGCGCATCGCGCAGTCGAACGTGCCGGGTCCGGTGTTTTTGGAAATGCCGCTCGATTTGCTGATGAATGGAGCCGACGACGGTGCACTTCCGGCGACCACTCCTTTTGAAAACCCTCCGCGTCCAGCTGGCGACAAGAGCTCGATCGCGCGCGCTTCGGAGATTTTGAAGAATGCGAAACGCCCTGTTTTTATCGTGGGATCGCAGATCCGTTGGTCGCCGAATCGTGAAGCGGTGAAGGCCGCAGCCGACGCATTTCAGGCGCCCTTTTATTTGAACGGCATGGCGCGCGGAGCGATCCCCCAAGCGCACGCGGGTCTCATGTCGCGTTCGCGAAAATTCGCGCTCGCCCAAGCAGATGCAGTTTTCATGTTCGGAACGCCGTTCGATTTTCGCGTCGACTACGGCCGCTCACCGACTTGGGCGGCAGATGCGAAGATCGTGCAGATCGATTTGGATGGCGGCGAGCTCGGTCGCAATCGCAAGGTGGAGCTCGCGATCCACGGTGATAGCGGTCTCGTGCTGCAACAGTTGATCGAATCGGTCGGTAAAAAGGACGACGCCAAAGAATGGTTCGACGCCGTTCGCGCCCAAGAAACGAAACAACAAGCGAAGATGCTCGCCGAAAAAGACTCGGATGCATCGCCGCCCAATCCGCTGCGCGTGTGCAACGAAATCGGAAAACGCCTCGGCAAAAATGACATCGTCGTCGGTGACGGCGGAGATTTCGTCGCGACTGCTGCGTACGTTTTGAAGATGGAATGGCCGCAATTGTGGATGGATCCGGGCCCGCTCGGAACGCTCGGCGTCGGTCCCGGCTACGCGATGGCCGCAAAATTGTTGCGCCCCGACGCGCATGTCGTTCTCGTTTATGGAGACGGCAGCTTCGGTTTGCACGGCATCGAATTCGAAGCGATGGCGCGCCAAGGAATCGCGGTCATCGCGGTCATCGGCAACGACGCCGGCTGGACGCAAATCCGCCGCGGCCAAGTCGAGCTGTATGGAGAAGAACGCGCAGTCGCCACCGCGCTCGACTACACGCACTACGAAAAAATCGTCGAAGCATGTGGAGGCGAAGGTTACTGGGTCGAAAACATCGAGGACCTCGGCCCCGCGCTCGACAAAGCATTCGCGAGCAAAAAACCTTCGTGCGTAAACGTAAAAATCGCGAAGAGCGATTTCCGCAAAGGATCCATCAGCGTCTGAGCGATCGTAAATCGTCTAGAAAATAAGCCATGACAGCGCCTGTCGATGTTCCGAGGCCAATCCTCACCGCGCCTTGGCTGGCGACGCAGATCATTCCGAGCCCCGAGATCGCGATCGATCACGGCACAGCGTTTTTCGGAATGCAGTGGCAGCTCACGCCGGTTCTGTATTCGTTCGGAGTGAATCGGCGCATCTCGCCGTGGCGCGGCTTCGTCGTCGATCCGTTCGCGCGCCAAAGCGGATCGGTCGAAGGCTTCATCTCACCCGAGTTCATCGCGCACTCTGGAAATTTTTCGGATCAGTGGAGCGTGCGCATCGGAACCCGCGCGTACTTTCCGCTCGTCGACCATGGCGAAACTTTGTCGGCATCGATTGGTGCTGCAGTCTCCACCGTGCACGAAGGCGCGGCCGATTACGAAGCGGGTATCTACACGCTTTACGGTTTCATCGGCGGCGTCGTCACGTACTCACCCACGCCGGACGCTCCGCGTTGGATCTTCACCTTGAAGATTCGAGTGTTCTGATGGATCCGAAGGGAATCAGTTCCACGCGGAACGCACGAAACGGCATGTTTCTAAGCGGATTGGCGATTCTGCTCGGTGCGACTACGCCCGCGTGCGTCGTTGCGAAGAGCATGGACGCGCTCGTCTCCACACCGCAATCGGTGCCGCACAAGATCCAAAATCCAAAACGAGCCGACGCGCGTCTTGCGGTTTTGTGGATCGGGCACGCCACGACGCTGATTCAGATCGACGACGTTTTCATTTTGACCGACCCGGTCTTCACGAAGAGCGTGGGCGGTCTCTCGGCGCGTTTGATCGAGCCCGGTCTCGACGCGGCGAATCTTCCGCAAGTGAATGTAGCGCTCATCTCACACCTGCATTTCGATCATCTATCACTCGACACTTTGGACATGATTCAGCACAAGATCGATCGACTCTATGTGCCTAAAGGAGGCTTTGCTTACCTGCCAGATTACAGCTTCGAATCGCACGAGCTCGGCTGGTGGAAGAGCGTTCAGCTCGGAGATCGCCCTGATTCACTGAAAATTACGGCAGTTCCGGTGCAGCACAATGGAATGCGTTACGGAATCGACATCGCTTGGATGAAGACGAGCTACACCGGATACGTGATTCAATATCACGGGATCACCGTTTATTACGGCGGTGATACTGCGTTCAACGCGAAGGATTTTTCGGATACATCCGATCTATTTCCGAGCATTGATTTGGCAATTTTGCCGATTGGTCCGATAAAGCCGCGCTCGATCATGGAGGCCATGCACGAAGATCCGCCCGAGGCGCTCGACGCGATGGCGCTGCTTCATGCAAAGACCATGATCCCGATCCATTTCGACACGTTCGTGAACTCGGTGGACGAGTTCGGCGATGCCGCGCGGCTGCTCGACGCGCAGGTGAAAGCGCGACACCTCGAGGACAAAGTGTTTCGGCTGGAAATCGGTCAGCAAAAAGTCGTGATCACGAAATAGATCTGCGCGAATTTAGGCCAGCCAAACGACCGTCACGCCTTCGCCGCCTTCGTCGTGCGTGCCGGACCGCGAGTAGGCGACGTACGGGCTCGTCGAAAGCTCGGCGCGGATCGATTCTCTCAATGCGCCGGTGCCGTGACCGTGAACCAGAAATGCCACGTCACGTTTTTCGCGAACCGATCGATCTAGAAATTGCACGGCCTTGGACAACGCTTCGTCGACCCTCAATCCGCGGAGGTCGCACGTCGTGTCGTGGGTTTGCAAAGGGGCGGCGTCGTAATTGGATTTGCTGCTGACACTGCCACCACGAAAAGCCTTTTTTTTCGGCACTTCAGCAGGTTTTTCGGCGGTGAGCGCTTCGCGGAGCTCGCTCGCGTGCAGCGTCATTTTCAAAGAGCCAGCGGTCACGCGCACGTCGTCGCCCTGCACGTCGAGCACCTCGGCGATGGCACGAAGCCGTGGCACGTAGACTTTTGCGCCGCGTCGCAATTCTTCTTTCGGTACGTCAGCGCGTGTTTCTTGCGGCGAGCGATTCACGAGGCGCTCGAGCTCGCCGCCGATGGCCACGCTGCCCGCGACGCGATCGATTGCGCGTGATGCCTCTTTGAGAGTGGCCTCGTCGATCTTTTTTCCGCGGAGCTTGGCCTGTGCGGCTCGCAGATCTTCTTTTGCGCGGCGCAGTCCGTTCAAGATCGCTTCGGCATCGCGCGAGAGCGCCTTCTCTTCGCGGACCTTGGTCTTCGTGATCTCTTCTTCGAGACGCAGGCGCGTCTCCTCGGCCTTCGCTTCGCGAGCTTGTGCTGCGGCACGTGCGAGCTCCAGCGCCGCGCGTTCTTCGTGCATCTTCTCTACGACCGCGTCGAAGTTGCGGTCTTCGCGCGTGAGAAATTTCTCGGCGCGCTCGGTCACGGTGCTCGGCATTCCGAATTGGCGCGCGACCGCCAATGCGCTCGATTTACCGGGAATTCCCAGGGAAATGCGAAACGTCGGCGTCATCGTCGCGATGTCGAAACCGCACGACGCGTTTTCGAAACGAGGATCGGCGAGCGCGAGCGCCTTCAATCCTTCGTAGTGCGTGGTGGCGACCACTGCAGCGCCGCGCGCACAAAGCGAATCCAAAATTCCTGCGGCGAGCGCTTCGCCTTCGCGAGGATCCGTTCCGCCCGCGAGCTCGTCCAAGAGCACCAACGCACCGGGCTGTGCGGCGTCCAAAATCTTCACGACGTTGGAAATGTGCGCGCTGAACGTCGAAAGATTTTTCGTGATCGATTGATCATCGCCGACGTCGGTGAGCACGACGTCGAAAATGCCGATGGTGCTTTCGGGTGCGCAGGGCAGGGGAATTCCCGCGCGCGTGGCGAGCGCGCAGAGTCCCATCGTTTTGAGCGCGACGGTTTTTCCGCCGGCGTTCGGACCGCTGACCACCACCGCGTGTGCGCCGCTCACTTTCAAATCACTCGGCACGACTTTGTTTCCGAGATCGATCGCCAAGAGAAAATGACGCGCGTCTTTCAAATCGGCAACGGGCTCGTCCACTACGTTGACGAAATCCAATTTCAATTCGTGCGCGAGCTTGGCGGTCGCCGACAAAAGATCGGCGAGGGCCATGGCCGCACGACAACCCTCGATGCTCGAATGTTCGTCCGAAAGCAGCGAGGACAATCGCGTGTAGACCGCAAGCTCTTCGCGCTCGACGTGCGCGTCGAGCATTTTCAGCCTATTTCCCAGCGAAATCACCGCACGCGGCTCCACGAAAATCGTCGAGCCGCTCGAGCTCGCCGAGTGCACGAGGCCCGGAAAACGCTCGTGCGCATCCGATCGCAACGGCAAAACGTAACGACCTTCGCGCTCCGTGACGAACTTGTCTTGCA
>JBDTFL010000820.1:0-4146 GCA_039937955.1 Polyangiaceae bacterium
GTGACGAAGTTTCCGGCGCGCTTGGACGACTTCACGATCTGGCCATCGCGCAAAATGTAGACGAGCTGATAGAGGAGCGCTTCGTAGCGTTCACTCGGCAATCCCAGCGCCTCGAGCGCATTGCGCACGCGCGCGACGTAGCCGTGATGGTCGGCGCCGAGCACCGTGATCAAGCGGTCGTAACCGCGGGCGACTTTGTCGGCGTGGTACGCGATGTCGCTCGCAAAATACGTGTAGTTTCCATCCGATTTTTTGACGACGCGATCTTTGTCGTCCTGCTCTTTGCCGTCCTTGCTCGGCATCACGAAGAACACAGCGCCGTCGGCTGATTTCAAATAGCCCTTATTTTCAAGGGTCTTGAGCGCAGCCGGCACCGCGCCCCAACGATGCAGCGACTCTTCGGAGAACCACACGTCGAAAAATACGCCGATGCTCGCGAGTGATTTACGAATGCCCGGAAGCCAGTTGGATCCGTCGACACCGCGGAGCATGAAGGTCACGCACAGACGCGAGAATTGATCTTCATCACCGTCGATTAAATCGGCGTAATTGGCTTTGAAAAAGTTGCCGAGCTCGGTGACGTATTCGCCATGGTAGCCGTCTTCGGGAATCGCCTCGCCTTTTGCAGCGTGGCGCACGCTCGACGCGAACAGGCGAATCTGATTTCCGAAATCGTTGATGTAATACTCGCGCGTGACGCGGTTGCCGGTGGCTTCGAGCAAGCGTCCGACGGTGTCGCCGAAGATCGCGTTGCGTCCAGAAGCGACGTTGATCGGTCCGGTGGGATTCGCGCTGACGAACTCGATGTTGATGCGCTCGCCGGTCGCGGCAGGCGCACGACCATAGGCTTTTCCTGCAGCCAAAATGGTCTCGAGCTCGTCGTGGAAAAGCGACGCGTGCAATCGCAAATTGACGAAGCCCGGACCTGCCACCTCCGCAGATCGAATCACGTCATTGTCGGCGAGCGCGGCGACGAGCGCTTCGGCGATCGCGCGCGGCGGCTTCTTCGCGCGCTTGGTGGCCACCATCGCGATGTTGGTCGCGAAGTCTCCGTGCTCGGCGCGCTTCGGTCGTTCGATCGTCCACTCGGTGATGTCGTCCGGATTCGCGTCACCGAGCCCACCGGTCAGCGCGACGCGCCCCAGCGCATCGTGCAACGCCTTACGAACACGCTCCAAGATCGCCATTCGACTCCCTTTCGCTACCGCTGCTCTCGTTCTTCGGCAAAGTTTGCAGCAAGATGTTTCGGTTCGTATCTAACGGATCTTCGTCCGCGAATTCTGCTAGATCGGCTCACGTGCGCAGGCGCTTCATTTACGCTGGGATTGCAGCGACGGCGACCATCACGGCAGTGGCGGCTTGCAGCTCGTCGGCATCCGGCACGCTCGCGCTCACGGTTGGCGGTGAGTCCGACGCACTGACGAAATCGCCGACACCGACGAAGCTGACGGTCGACGCCATCGACGCCGACGGCGGCGTGACGAACCTCGCGACTGCGACCTTGCCCACCAGCACTCTCGATCTCGGCGATCAAAATCAAGACAGCATCGCCAACATTCGTGTCAACGCAACCGACGACACCGGCAAAATTTTGCTCACCGGAATGACGCTGCCCATTCAATACGGCGCGCTCTCCGGGACCAGCGCTCCCGTGTTCATCCAGCGCAACGGCGAATTCGCGCGCATGCCGTCGACGCTTGGCGATTCACGATCGGCGCCGGTCATTGCGCTCGTCATCGGCCAATATATTTTGCTCGGCGGCGGCACGGGCATCACCGACGGATCGAGCCAACTCTACGATACGGGCTCTTTTTCCCCGTATTCCACACCGCCGACATTGCCGCGCGTTCCGGCGAGCATCGCGAACGACGGCACCGCTGTTCTCTCGATCGACGCAAACGGCGGAACGTGGCTCGAGCTCTCCGACTCCACGACCGCCGATGCTCCGGCACCGAGCGGCGGAACGTACGCAGAAGTTGCGGGCGGCATCACGGTCACCGACGGCACGGGCGTGAGCTACGTCGTCGGCTGCACACGAACGACCGGCGCTGCGACGCCGCGCGTGCTTCGCATCGACACCGACGAAACGCTCACTTTTCTCGCGCTCGGCGAGCCGCGACTCGGCGCTTCCGCGGCGTGGGTCGGCGGAAAGGGATTGGTCATCGTCGGCGGAAGCTCGGCTGGTGCGGGCGTCGAAATTCTTCCGCCCGGCGCAACTGCGACGTCGACTGCGCTCGCTTATGCATCCGACGCAACGACTGGATCGAGCGCAACGCCGCTCGATTCATCCCACGTGCTCGTTGCCGGCGGCGCAGATTCGCAGGGAAATCCTGCAGCCGTTCGTCTCTTCGATCTCGGATGCGCAGGCACCTGCGCCGCGGTTCCGTGGACGAACGGTCCGCCCGTCGTACTCTCGCCCTCTCAACTTTTTTCGCTCGCGTATGACGGTAGCCCCCAAGACGCGATCCTCTTCGGCGACGATCCCACCGGAGCGAGCCACGTTTTTCGCCTGACGCCGACCAGCTCCACCGAGATGTTTTACAAAATCGGACGCAAAGGCGCACGGGCCGTGGCGCTCGCCATTCCTGCCATCGCAGTGGTCGGCGGCGCCAACGTCGTCGAGCAATTCACTCCGTGATTCGTCTTCGCTCGTCGTGATCACGGTTCACCACGGCGACAACGCGGCGCTTTTGCCGAAGCTTGAATCAGCTTCATTTGGGCTGATCTACATCGATCCGCCGTTCAACACGGGTCGCGCGCAAGCTCGCACGACGATGAAGACCACGCGCGACGCGTCGGGTGATCGCGTTGGCTTCGGCGGAAAACGTTATCGAACGGAGCTCGTCGCCGAAGCGAGCTACCAAGATTCGTTCGACGACTATTTGGAATTTTTGCGACCGCGGCTCGAACAGGCGCATCGGTTGCTCACTCCCACCGGATCGCTGTTTCTTCATCTCGATTATCGCGAGGTGCATTACGCAAAAGTGCTGTGTGATCGCATCTTTGGACGGCCTTCGTTCATCAACGAAATCATCTGGGCCTACGACTACGGCGCGCGCACGACGAAGCGTTGGTCACCCAAGCACGACAACATCCTTTGGTACGCCAAAGATCCTGCTGCATATCGTTTCAACTACGACGAAATCGACCGCATCCCGTACATGGCGCCGGGCTTGGTCGGTCCGACGAAAGCGGCGCGCGGAAAAACGCCGACCGACACGTGGTGGCACACGATCGTTAGCCCCACCGGAAAGGAAAAAACCGGTTACCCGACGCAGAAGCCGCTCGGAATTTTGCGTCGCATCGTTCGCGTGCATTCTGCGAAGGACGACACGCTGCTGGATTTTTTTGCGGGCAGCGGGTCGTTTGGTGAAGCAGCAGCGCTCGAGGGACGTGACGCCGTCATGATCGATCAGAGCTCCCAAGCGATCGCCACCATGAAAAAACGCTTCATGAAGTACGACGCGCGCTTTCAAAAATGATCGCGTGAAAGCCGAGAGGCGCGCAGCTAATGAAGCGCGGCGAGCTTTTTCTGAACCGCGGCCTGATCGACGGGACCCTGCGATTTCAGGGCATTCGTGAATGCCTCACGCGCACCGAGAATGTCTTTTTCGGCGACCCGCGCGTCACCCAAAGCGACCCATCCCGGTCCCCAATTCGGAAATTCTTGAGTCGCGCGCAGACCAAACGCCCTCGCGCTCGTGTCTCGACCTGCGGCATGACAGGCGACGCTCGCGTTCACGAGTGACGTCGGGTCCAAGTGATCGAAGCCCCACGCCTCTTGGTAATTTTCGACGGCGAGATCGATCTCGCCCTTTTTCGTGTACGCGTCGGCGAGGAGCAACTTGGCGGACGCGAGATTTCCCAAAATCGCCAGAGCAGCTTTGCCTTCAGTGATTGCGTCGTCGACCTTCCCTTGGGCAAGCACCGCACGGCCGAGCGTGACGTGCATCGTCGGATTTTGCGGATCGATCTTGAGCGCCAGCGCCGCTGACTGTTGCGCGTCGGTGATGCGGCCAACCGCCAAGTAGTCGATCGCGCGAAACGCGATTGCCTCGGCGAACGTCGGACGCTCACGCGCCGCGGTCTCAACGTAGGGCAATGACTCGGCCGGGCTCGAAAGATTTTTCGCCAGGTCGAAATTCG